>JAGPFT010000416.1 GCA_018056405.1 Anaerolineae bacterium | reverse complement strand
GCAGCGAATCGAAGCCGAACGGATCGCCCTCGTCCAGCATAAACTGGCGAATCTCAGCGTCGTAGGCTTCCGGGTGCAGGCGGAAGACCGCCGTCGCGTTGATCGCCAGCGGGCTGTCCACAAAGACGGGCAGCATCGGAATATCGCGGGCGACCATCATCTTGTGCAGGCTGTAGACAAGCTGCTGCGTGCGTCCTACGGCGAAGGCAGGGATGATCAGCGCGCCGCCACGCCGGTAGGTCTGGCGGACAATCTGCTCCAGCCTCTTCTCGGAATCCTGGTACGGCTCGTGATGGCAGCCCCCATAGGTGCTCTCCAGGATCAACACGTCGGCGTGTTCCACTGTTTCCGGGTCGCGAATGATCGGGATGCCCTCGCGGCCCAGGTCGCCGCTGAAGACCAGGCGCACGTCGCGGCCCGTGTCGCGGTCTTCGATGTCCAGCACGACAATGGTGCTGCCGAGCATGTGCCCCGCGTCCAGCAGGGTCACGGTGACGCCGGGCAGAATCTGGCGCGGGCGGTGGTAGCCGATGGCGTTGAAGTATTCGAGCGAGGTCACCGCGTCGTTGGCAGTGTACAGTGGCTGGATGGGCGGCTCGTTGCGACGGGCGCGCTTCTTGTTGACGAACTCGGCGTCGCGCTCGTGAATGTAGGCGCTGTCCAGCAGCATGGTCGAGCACAGGTCGCGCGTGGCAAACGTGCACACAATGTCGCCGCGAAAGCCCGCTTTCACCAGGTTGGGGATGTTGCCGCTGTGATCAATGTGGGCGTGGCTGAGCACCATCACATCTATGGAGGCAGCGTCGAAGGGCAGGTTGCGGTTGCGCTCGAACGACTCGCGGCGCGCCCCCTGGTACAGCCCGCAGTCCAGCAGCAGCCGCTGCCCGTTGACCTCGATCAGATGCTGCGACCCGGTCACCGTGCGCACTGCGCCATGAAATGTGAGGTTCATCGCTCACCCTCCCTATCAGGTGTGATCGGCCATCAGAAAAGAACACCGTCGCTCAGGGCGTTCCGTTCAGTCGCTCCAACATGGCGAGCAGTTCCGCGCCATATTCAGCGCGCCGCCAGGGACCCAGGCCAGGAATATCGTCCAGTTCTTCAAAGCTGGCGGGCATCTGGCGGGCCAGCGCCCACAGCGTTTCGCGCGGCACGATCACGTCGGACTCCACGCCGCGCTCGGCGGCACGCTGCTTGCGCCACTCGTGCAGCGCCTCGTAACGCTCCTGAATGGCCGGATCGGGCGGCTTGCGGCGCTGGGGCGGGCGCGGTGGCTCGGCCTGCCGCCCACGCGCTACCGCTTCCAGAATCGCCGTGCCGTCGCGCTGAACCAGGTGAGCGCTCAGCCCTGCCATACCGCGCAAGTCCTCCAGGCGGCGCGGAGCCAATTCCGTCAGGGCCACCAGTGTGCGATCGGTGAACACTTTGAAGGGTGGCCGGTTGAGGCGACGGGCAATGGCGTCGCGCAGCAGGTACAGCTCGCGGGCAATAGCCACCTGGCGCAGCCCCAGGTCGCGCACCGCCTGGATGCGCCAGTACCCCTCCGGGTCGAAGCGGTATTCGGCGGCGGGCAGCGCGCACAGCGCCGCGAACATCTCGCGGGCTTCGGTCAGGCGGTTCTGGACGACCAGCTCGGCGTGCAGCCGGTCGCGCAGCATGGGCAGGAAGTGCGTATCCATCTGCGCGTAGCGCAGTTGGTCGGGCGGCAGCGGGCGGCGCGACCAATCGGCGCGCTGGTGTCTTTTGTCCACCGCCACGCCAAACTGTTCTTCCAGGATGTTGCCCAGCCCGGTTTTTTCCCAGCCACACACGCGCGCGGCTATCATCGTGTCGAACAGATTGGCGAAGCTGAAGCCGAAATCGCGCTTGAGCGAGATGATGTCGTATTCCGCCGCGTGAAAAACCACCTCGATGGCCGGGTCCGCGAGCAGGTCGCCCAGCGGACTCATGTCGTCCACAGCCAGCGGGTCAATGATCAGATCGCGCTCGCGCGTCGAAAGCTGTACCAGGCACACGCGCTCTGTGTAGGCGAACAGGCTGTTGGACTCGGTATCTATCGCCAGCAGGGGACAACCGCGCAGCCGGTCAACAGCGCGGCGCAGGTCGGCAGTGCGCCGGATGATCTGGGCGCGGGGCAGGGTCGGAGAAGCGTGCATCACAGCCACCTGCGATGCCGGAAGTAGACCAGCATTCCCATGGCGATGGACGCCATGAGCGCCAGGATCAGCACAAAGGTGATCGGGTGCTCCATCAGCGGTAGCTCAACGTTCATGCCATAGATGCCGCTGATCAGCGTCAGCGGCAGCATGATCACCGAGATCACGGTGAGAATCTGGATGACCTCGTTCAGCCGGTAGCTAACCAGGGTGCTGGCCGTGTCGGAGAGGCCCTTGATCACTTCCAGATGGTCTTCGACGATCTCATAGGCTTTCATCATGTGGTCCACAATGTCGCCGAAGTACACTTCCAGGTCTTCGCGGATGAAGGGGCGATCCGCCTTCTCCAGGTTCTCGACGATGGCGATCTGCGGGCGGATGATGCGGCGCAGGGCGATGATGTCGCGGCGGACGAAGGACAGGTCTTGCATCACCTGGCGCGAATCCTCGATGAAAATCTCTTCCTCCAGGTAGCGGATGTTGGCATCCACCTTGTAGAGAATAGGGAAGATGTAGTCCACCAGCTTGTCAATGACGGTGTAGAGAATCTTGCTGGCACCGCGCCCCATCACCGTCTCGCGCGTTTCGGGGTTGGACTGGCACTGCTCGAAAAGCTGGCGCAATGGCTTGAGCGAGCCGTCGTGCACGGTGACGAAATAGCCGCTGCCGACGAACATATCCACTTCGGCGGCGCGGCTGACGCGCTGCACGGGGTCCCACAGGGGGAACTGCATGACGACGAAGAGGTAATCGTCGTACTCGTCAATCTTGGGGCGCTCGATACGGCTTTGCAGGTCTTCCAGGTCCAGGGGGTGGAAGTAAGGGTATGCCTCACGCAGCGCCTCGACATCGAGGGGCGTGACGCGCTCGATGTTGATCCAGGTGACGCGACCATGTTGAATCGTCTGTGTGGCCATGCAGTCAATTATGGCGCGTCAGAGGCCCCTGAGCAACCCGGCCTGTTCCTGCGGGTCCGCGAACGGCTTGTTGCCAGGGGGAAGTCCAGGAATGCTCGCGGAACGCCTCCCCCCTCAATTCCCCCTCCAGTGAAGCTAGAGGGGGGATGATCTGGCAGGCGATTCCTTCCCTTCCCCGCGCCGCGCGGAGGGAAGGGGAGCAGGGCCGCCGCTTTGCTCCCTTCCCCTCACGAGGGGGAAGGGCCGGGGATGGGGGGACAGGCACGCCAACAACTTGTTCGTCGGCGAGGCACAAACGCGCCGACTCCAGACTTCCGAAGTTTCGGAAACTTCGGAAGTCTGAAGCCGGGCCGGGCGCAGCAGAGCTGCGCCCCTACCGCCTCACAGATTCCGCGCACACCCGCCGCCTTTTTCCCCTGTACAGCCCGTGAAACGCGGTATAATAGGCGCATCTACTCAGCCACGTGGGCACTCGCCCGGAACAGGGCGGGTGAATGACTATGGTCGAAGGGCGAGTTCTACTCCTCAATGGGGGCACCTGGGAGCCGCTGACCGTCGTCAGC
>JAGPFT010000417.1 GCA_018056405.1 Anaerolineae bacterium | reverse complement strand
GAGGTAAACCCGCGCAGCGGGCTTCTCAACCGGTCCCTCACAGAGCGCACAGTGGTCGCAGAGAAAGCCTCAGAGCTTTTCCGACTTTCCCCTCCGCGTCCTCGTCATCTTAGCGGCTCAAGATCACTGCCCCCAAAAGCGAATGCACCCGCCCAGAACCCCAGAACAGGGTGCATCTCACGAGGGGGGCGAGATTCCTGAGAGGCCATTTGAGGAGTTATTCTCCCCATCCCAAACCCCTCCCCCACAAGGGGGGAGCCTGGAGTGCGCGCTTTTCTCCCTTTCTCCCTCGTGGGGGAAGGGCCGGCGATGGAGGGCAAAGGCAGGTGCACGACTTCTCAAACGGTCTCTGAACCGCCGAGACGCAGAGGACACAAAGAAGAACTACAAAGAGACTTTGCTTTTCTCCGCGCTCTCTGCGCCTCAGCGGTGATCTCTTGCCCCAGAGATGAGATACGCCCGCCAGAACAGCAGATCAGGGAGATCACCAGGAAGGAATGTATTCAACAGAGAGGAAACACTTCACAAGCAAAGGCGCTGAAAAACGAAACTTCCGGAGTCTCTGCCGACTCCGGAAGTCTGACCGGTCTGCCCGCGCGTCCAACTGCCGACAACTCGTTCGGGCTTCTGTCAAGCGCCTTCTTCGCCTGCGTCCCCTACGCCAGCATCCGCAAGCAGGTCGGCGTCATGCATGGCTGGCTCGATGCGCGGCTCGAAACGTACTACCCCGCTGACCGCCTCGTTTAGGCGCGTCATCGAGATGATGTAGTCGCCTTTCGTGTTGCGCCCGCCCTGGGGAGCCAGGCTGATACGCATGTATTTGGCCTTGCCCTTGTTCGTCACCACGACGAGGGCGTCGTCCAACCGGCCTACTGTCGCCGCCGCCAGGCCTTGCGCGTCTTTAGGGAGCTTGATGGTGACCACGCCCTGACCGCCACGCCCTTGCGTGGGATATTCGCTCACCGGTGTGCTCTTGGCAACCCCTGTATCCGTACACACCCACACCCTGGCGCGCTCGTCGGCAAGGCTCGCGCCGACCACCCGGTCATGCGGCCCAGACAGCTTCACCGCGCGCATCCCACCCGCGCCAAGCCCCGTCGGGCGCACCTGCTCGACCTCGAAGCGAATGGCCTGCCCTTGCGCAGTGACCAGCACGATCTGATCGCCGTCGGCCACGTAGCCTACCCAGATCAGGCAGTCGTCCTTCTCGATGTCCATGAACTTGAACGGTTTGGCGACCAGTCCCGGCAAGTCTTCCAGGCGCAGCCGCTTGACTTCGCCCAGCGCCGTGATCGCCGCCAGGCAGCCAGTCTCCACGCCCGGCGGCAGCGACAGGGCGCACGTGATGGCATCCCCGTTGCTCAGCGCGCACAGCGTCCCGTAGTGCGTGCCCTGCTCCGGGTTATCGGACTGTTGCAGCAGCTTGACCGGCGCGGTCGCACAGGTACCGTCCGCCGTGAACAGGTACAGCGTGTGCGTCGTGTTGCTGGCCAGGACGGCGCGCGGCGGGTCTTTGATCTCGGTCGTGATGCGCGGCGCACTGTCTTCGAACGTCCGGCTCAGCAGGCCGCTGGCTGTGAGCGTAACCCAGGTATCTTCGTTCGGCCCCAGGAAATCGCCCGCTTTCACGTCGCCCGCTGCGCCGCTGTAGATCACTGTGCGCCGAGGATCGGCATACTTCTCGCGGATAGCCTCCAGCTCGCGGGCCACTTCCACGCGCATCATCTTGGGGCTGGCCAGCAACGCTTCCAGCATCTTGATGAGCTGGAGCTTCTCCTTGTACTCGTCTTCCAGCTTGCGCCGCTCCAGTGCCGCCAGCCGGCGCAGTTGCATCTGCAGGATGGCCGTCGCCTGCTCGTCGGACAGCTTGAAGCGCTTGCGCAGGTTGGCGTGCGCTGTCTCCACCGTGCGCGAGTGGCGGATCGTCTCGATCACTTCGTCCAGGTTGTCGAGCGCGGTCAGCAGCCCTTCCAAAATGTGCGCCCGCGCCCGCGCTTGCGCCAGGTCGAATTCGCTGCGCCGCCGGACGACTTCCAGGCGGTGCTCCAGGTAGACGCGCAACGCCTGCTTCAGACTCAGACGACGTGGCTCGCCATCCACCAGCGCCAGCATAATGATGCTGAAGGTGCTTTCCAGCGGCGTGTACTTGAACAGGGTCGCCAGCACATCGAGCGCGTCCGCCGTGCGCATCACGTCAATGACGATGCGCAGGCCGTTGCGGTCGCTCTCGTCACGCAGGTCGGCGATGCCCTCAATCTTGCCGTCGCGCGATAGCTCGGCAATACGCTCGATGAGGCTGGTCTTATTGGTCTGGTACGGAATCTCGCTGATGATGATGCGGCTGCGCCCGCGCCCTAGCTCCTCGATGTGCACTTTGGCGCGCACCTTGATCTTGCCGCGTCCGGTGGCATAAGCCGTGCGAAGCTGGTCTTCTTCCGAGCCGTTGTCAAACGTGTACACCACGCCGCCAGTCGGGAAGTCCGGCCCCTTGATGAACTGCATCAGTTCCGGTACGCCAATATCGTCCAGGGACTCCCAGTGTTCCAGCATGAAGACCAGTGCGTCGCACACCTCGCCAAGATTGTGCGGAGGGATGCTCGTGGACATGCCGACGGCGATCCCCGAAGCGCCGTTGACCAGCAAATTGGGGAAATTGGCGGGCAGCACCAGCGGCTCGCGCAGCGAGCCGTCGAAGTTGTCCTCCCACGCAACTGTGTCCTTCTCAATGTCCAGCAGCAGTTCATCACCCAGGGCGGCCATGCGCGCCTCGGTGTAGCGCATCGCCGCCGGTGCGTCGCCGTCAATGCTGCCAAAGTTGCCCTGTCCGTCCACCAGCTCGTAGCGCATGGAGAAATCCTGGGCCATGCGCGTCATCGCCTCATAGACGGCCATATCGCCGTGCGGATGGTACTTGCCCAGCACCTCGCCGACGATGCGCGCGCTCTTCTTGTACGGCGTCCCAGGGCGCACCCCCATGTCGTACATCGCGTATAGAATGCGCCGGTGCACCGGCTTGAGGCCGTCGCGGGCGTCGGGCAGCGCGCGCGCCACGATGACGCTCATGGCGTAATCCAGATACGACTCCTGCAGCTCCTGGTTGATGTCCCGCTGCCGGATCATGCCAATGTCCATAGCCGCTGTACCTCAACCTCAGTGATGATGCCGCGCCTTCACCGCAAACGCCGTGTAGTGTAAGGAATTGACGCGGGTCTGTCAACGCTCACCCCGGCGGGCGGGTCCACGAGCAAGTTGTGGGGCAATTGCCAGAACGCCCCTATTCCCCGGCCCCTTCCCCCAGCAAAGCCAGGGGAAGGGGAGAACCGCTTGCCCGATCGTCCCCCTCTGGCTCGGCTGGAGGAGGGATTGAGGGGGGAGGCGTTCAGCGAGTAGTCCTCATCTCCCCTGGCAACAGGTTGTTCGTGGCCCCCGGCAGGCAGGCACGCAATAGCACATCTGTTCGTTCTCATTATAGCGCACTCTCGCCCTGCGTACCAGCCCTCACCGGATTCGGGTGCATTCGCTTTTTGGGGCAGTGATCTTGAGCCGCTGAGATGACGAGGACGCGGAGGGGAAAGTCGGAAAAGCTCTGAGGCTTTCTCTGCGACCACTGCGCGCTCTGTGATGGACCGGTTGAGA
>JAGPFT010000415.1 GCA_018056405.1 Anaerolineae bacterium | reverse complement strand
CGATTGAGATTCTGCGCGACGAGATCGAGCACAAGATCACGCCACCACTCGACGTGGCCATTGACGTGCTGGAGACGCATGGCAAGCCGGTCGTGCGCATCCGCGTCCCGCGCGGCGACGACCCGCCCTACGCCATTGACGACAATAAGATTTACGTGCGCGACGAAGCCGAGACGAACCTGGCCGTGCGCGACGAGATCGTGCGCCTGGTTGCCCAGGGCCACTCGAAGAGCGGCGAGATTCCCGCCCCGTCCCAGCAAGCCGCTGTCCTCCCCGTCATCGAGGAAGCGGCTCCCGCCCCGGAGGAACCGGCTAGGCCGGAGGCGGCCATCGAAGCGCCGCGCACCGGCGTGGAGATCATCGGCTCCGAGCAGCGCAAGGGCGTGATGTACCACATGATGCGCGACCTGCGCAACGGCAACGTGGTCAAGAACGTCACGCGCTCGTCGGCGCGGCGGCTGTGGCACTACGCCATCGCCGAACACGAATCCAGCCCCGTGCAGCCGGAGCAGGTGCAATGGCACGGCGACATCGGCCTATGGAAGCGTTACAAGCGCGGCGGGACGGTGCGCTACGACCTGGTGCAGCGCGTCAATGGCGAGCTGCGCGTGTACTACGGCGTGACCTACGACGGGATGCACGGCCCCTGGCAGGCGTTCGCCGGCGAGGACGAGTAGGCGCGGCGATCAGACTTCCGAAGTCTCCGAAGACTTCGGAAGTCTCCCTTACCGCCCTGCTATGACTGGGACAGGGTACATCTCATGATCATGCCGTCGGCGAATTCCCGCACGCGGTTTGGTAGGGGCGCTGCTCTGCTGCGCCCGTAGGGGCGTATTGCAATACGCCCCTACGAAATCATTTCGCCGACGGCATCCATGATGGGGCAGCGACCGGTTATGTAGGGGCGGGTTGGCCAACCCGCCCCTACACCGCACCTCGAGATTCGCGAGCGTCGCTAAGCCACCCCAAAGCCGAGATGTACCCCTCACGCACAGTATTCGACTACATCAAGCGAGTCGCGTATGGCGAGGGCTGGCTCTCCAATCCGGCGCGGCGAGTGGCTGGCGCTGGCGCTGATCCTGCTGCTGGCGGCAGCGCTCCGCCTCGGCGCGCCGGGCATCACCGAGTTCAAGCGCGACGAGGCCAACATGATGGCCCGCGCCCTCGATCTGGCGCGTGGGCGCGATCTGCCCTTGCTCGGCCTGAGTTCGTCGGTGAACGTCCCCAACCCGCCGGTCAGCGTCTACCTGTTCGCTGTGCCCTTCCTGGTCAGCGACAGCCCCCGGCCGGCGACGCTCTACGTCGGCGCGCTCAACGTCGCGGCGGTGGCGCTCACCTGGGCGCTGGCACGGCGTTATGGGGGAGCGCGGGCGGCGCTCATCGCCGCGCTGCTCTACGCGGCCAGCCCCTGGGGGGCGATCTACGCGCGCAAGCTATGGGCGCAAGACCTGCTGCCGCCCTTCGTCGTGCTCACCGTCTTCACCGCGCTGCTGGGCTACGCTGAGAACAGGCGCTGGGCGCGCCTGGCGCACTGGCCGCTGCTGGCCCTCACCGTCCAGATACACTACGCCGCCGCCAGCCTGATCCCGCTGAGCGCCCTGGCGCTGATCCTCTGGCCGCGCCGGGTGCGCCGCCGCGACCTGGCCGCCGGATTGCTGCTCGCCGCGCTGACCATGCTGCCGGTGGCAATCGGGGCGTACCGCGACGGCTGGCTGTCGCTCGATGCGCTGCGCGAGCGCGTGCAGACTGACCCCGATCACCGGCGCGTTGTCAGCAGCCGGGCGCTGCAACACGCCTGGCTGACCGTCGCCGGGACGGACCTCCACGCGCTGGCCGGGCCGGAGCAGTTCCGCGCTTACCGCGCCACCGTCCCCGACGCCGATGCCCTCTTTGCCCTGATCCCGCTGGCGGCAACGCTCACCGCCGCGTGGTGGCTGGGGCGGGCAATCTGGCAGTGTAGAGGGGTGGAGCTATTTCGAAGTGCGGATTGCGAATTGCGAATTGCGAATTTGACCCTCCGCAATCCGCGATTCGCATTCCGCAATCTTCACGTCCCTGCGAAGGCGCAGCAGAGCTGTGCCCCTACGGATTCGGGTTTCAGGCGATTCTTCGCTTTACCTCACCCCCGTCTCGGCGGTAAACCGCCTCGACTCCCCCTCTCCATGCATGGAGAGGGGGAAAGGCCGAGCGTAGCGAGGCCAGGGGGTGAGGTAAAGGCACCCACAGCTCCCCAATCTGGCTACCCCCGGCAAGTGCCCATCCATGAAAGCCAAGCCAGGGAGGGGGAGAGAGCCGCGCTGGGCGGTCAAGTCCCCCTCTCTAGCTCGGCTGGAGAGGGGGATTTAGGGGGTGAGGCCGCCTTGCAGATCATCCTGGCCGCCTGGCTGATCGTCCCCGTGTTGCTCTTCACCTGGGAGTGGACGGAGGCCGCGGCGCACTACTTCATCCCGCTGATGCCCGCCGCCTATCTGCTGGCCGGGGCGGGGCTGGACGCCGGCATCGCGGCGCTGCGCGCGCCGCGCCTCCGCCGGGCGCTGAGCGCGGGAGTGGCCGCGCTGCTGGTGCTGATCGTCGCCCTGCAGGTGTACAGCTTCGCTGCGCTGCTGCGCTTCGTGGACGGGCGGGCCACGCCGGGCGGCTTCGGCCCGCCGCTGCACTACCTGCTGGATGTGCGCGCGGCGATCCTGGCCCGCGATCCGGCGGACGTGATCGTGATCAGCGGTGAGGAAGTCGCGCCGTTCGACGAGATTCCGGCGGTGTGGGGCGCGCTGCTCGACTCACTGCCGTCGCTGCGCTTCGTGGACGGGACGCGCACGGCAGTCGTCCCCGCCGGGGACGCGCTCGAACTGATCGCGCCCGTCCCGGGGTTGCGGACATGCCCGGACGCCACCTGTCTCGACGCGCCGGAAACAGAGGTATTCCCCCTGCGCCCCGGTGAGCCGCCCTATGCCCTGCGCCCGGCCCCTGGCACGCTGCCACCAGGCGAGGTCACGCCCCTCGAACCGGCCCGCTTCGCCAACGGCGCGACCCTCACCGGCTATGCTCTTGGCGATGGCGAAGTTGTCCTGATCTGGCAACTCGCCGGGCCGGGGGGCGCGGACGCCCAGGCGTTCGTGCACGCCCTGGACGCGAGCGGGGCGCGGCTGGCGCAGGCGGATCGCCCCGCCTGGCCGGGGCGTTACTGGCGGGCGGGCGACACGCTGGCCCTGTGGTTCGACCTAGCCCTCCCGCCGGAGACGGCCTCGCTCTACGCGGGGATGTACACAATCGAGGGGGAGGCGTTCCGCAACGTCGAGGTGCTGGACGAGGCGGGCGCGTATCTGGCGCAGGGCGCGACGATCCCGCTGACGCCCTAGAGCCTGTTATGGACTTTCAACCCCAGTTTTCCGGCTCCTTTCTCGCCCAGCGGTTTAGGGTAGCTCCTGGCTTTACCTCACCCCCGTCTCGGCGCTGATGCGCCTCGACTCCCCCTCTCCATGCATGGAGAGGGGGAAAGGCCGAGCGTAGCGAGGCCAGGGGGTGAGGTCAACAGAACACCCCCTCCCTTGTCGAGAGTTCCAAGTTCATAACACACCCTAGAGCGTCTCCACCAGCAGGCGGCCCATGTTGCCCCACAGCCGCAGGAACTCGGCGCGC
>JAGPFT010000414.1 GCA_018056405.1 Anaerolineae bacterium | reverse complement strand
CGCTGAGCGGCGCACGTCCCTGTCAGCGCGGCGTCGCCCAGCCGCAGCGCGAATGCGCCCGGTGCCCAGAAACGCACCCTACCGGCGCAAGGCGTGTGCAAAGGTTGTCAGCGCCGCGCGCGAGGCTGGCAGTAGCCTCACCCCCTGGCCTCGCTACGCTCGGCCTTTCCCCCTCTCCACGTCGTGGAGAGGGGGCGGCGAGGCGCGTTAGCGCCGAGCGGGGGTGAGGTAAACTAGAGGCTGTTATGAACTTCACAGAGAATCCCCCCCCTGACCCCTCCCCCACGCTGCGCGGAGGGAGGGGAACACGGCCCTGGGACTCCCCTTCCCCTAGCTTTGCTGGGGGAAGGGGTCGAGGGATAGGGGCCTTCGGCCACTGCCTGAAAACTCGTTCGTGGCCCCTCGCTCTGGGGGGTGCGTGCAAAGGTTGTCAGCGCCGCGCGCGAGGCTGGCAGTAGCCTCACCCCCTGGCCTCGCTACGCTCGGCCTTTCCCCCTCTCCACGTCGTGGAGAGGGGGCGGCGAGGCGCGTCAGCGCCGGGCGGGGGTGAGGTAAACTAGAGGCTGTTATGAACTTCACAGAGAATCCCCCCCTGACCCCTCCCCCACGCTGCGCGGAGGGAGGGGAACACGGCCCTGGCGACTCCCCTTCCCCTGGCTTTGCTGGGGGAAGGGGCCGGGGGATAGGGGCCTTCGGCCACTGCCCGAAAACTCGTTTGTGGCCCCCCGCTCTGGGGGGTGCGTGCAAAGGTTGTCAGCGCCGCGCGCGAGGCTGGCAGTAGCCTCACCCCCTGGCCTCGCTACGCTCGGCCTTTCCCCCTCTCCACGTCGTGGAGAGGGGGCGGCGAGGCGCGTCAGCGCCGGGCGGGAGTGAGGCAAACTAGAGGCTGTTATGAACTTCACAGAGAATCCCCCCCACTCCTGACCCCTCCCCCACGCTGCGCGGAGGGAGGGGAACACGGCCCTGGCGACTCCCCTTCCCCTGGCTTTGCTGGGGGAAGGGGCCGGGGGATAGGGGCCTTCGGCCACTGCCTGAAAACTCGTTCGTGGCCCCACCGGCGAACTATCAATTGGCGGGGCCTAACCGGTCTGCTATAATGGCGCGGGCCACTACCTCGCGGCACTCACGCGAGCGTACTTATCTGTCCGATCTGTGAGCACCAACGCGATGCCCAGCGATCTCCACTCCGCTGACCAGCCCAGCGAGATGAGCGTACCTTCCAGCCGCAGCAATCACTCCCGGCTGATCCTGCGGCTGCGGCTGGTGGTGGCCTTCGGCTTGATGGCCATCGTCATTGGGTTGGTGGCCAGCAATCGCGACAAGCTGATCAACGTCAACTGGAGGCTCATCCCGCTGGCCTGGCTGCTGATGCTGCTCAGCACCGTCGTCAAGTCGTTCCGTTGGGGTCTGCTGGTGCACCAGAGCGCGATGGACCTGTCGTTCCGGCGGCTGCTGGGCACGTACCTGGTTGGGGCGTTCTTCAGCACCATCCTGCCCACGTCGGTGGGCGGCGATGCCGTGCGCGCGGTGGATACCGCTGCCAAGACCGGTCGCGTGGCCGATTCCACGTCGTCCGTGCTCGTCGAGCGTGGCATCGGCCTGCTGTCCATCTTTGGCATGGCCAGCGCCTTCGCCTACACGCTCGAAGTGGGCGTGGTGCCCCATGCCTTCATCATGGTTGTCTATGCGGCGTTTGTGGGCGGGCTGGCCGGGCTGATCATGTTGCGCCAGGGCTGGTTCATAGAGCCGATTGTGCTGCTCATGACGCGACTGCGCCTGCACCGTCTGCTGGCGATGGCGCGCAGCTTGCAGACGGCGCTCAGCAGGCAGTTGTTGCGCCCGTCCATTCTGCTGCTGATGTTCGTGCTCTCCCTCCTCGCTAACGCCCTGACGATGGGCGCCACCTATCTGGTACTGGTCGCCGTGCGTGACACGATCCCGCTGGCCGCCTTCGTGCCGATGATTGCCCTCTCGACCGTCGCCGAGATGCTGCCGATCTCCATTGCCGCGCTCGGCGTCAAGGAGTCGGCCTACATCTTCTTCCTGGGCCAGGCTGGAGTCAGCAGGGGTGAAGCCAGCGTCATTGCCATTATCATGCGCGTGCTCACCTGGGCGCTGGCTCTGGTCGGCGGCATTGTCTTTCTGGCGCGCACCGTGTCTTCGCGTTCCGAAGGGCCGCGCGGCGGCGCGGGCCGCCCACCGGCGGAGCGCGTCCTCGCCTTCGGCGACGAGCTAGACCTGGAACAGGAACAGCCCGTCAGCCTGCCGACCGCCGATTAGCGCGCCCTTGCCCTTCACGCTGCACGGGAAGCTATGCCTCTTATGCTCGCACTCGTCCCCCGCGCCCTCAAAGCCTTGCGCATCGTCACCAACCGGCTGCGCACCCAGGGCCTGCGCACGACCCTGGCCTGGCTCTATGGCCGGGGCGTGCCCAAGCTGACGGGCGTACCCCTGCTGCGCTTCAGCCAGATCACGCCGCAGGTGCTCGTCGGCGGGCAGTACCGGGGGCGTGGCAAGCGCAAGCTGGAGGCGCTCGGCATCACCGGCGTCGTCAACCTGCGCGCCGAGTCTGACGACGCCGCGCGCGGGCTGGCTCTGGCCGAGTACTGCTATCTGCCGACGGTAGACGACGGCGCGCCCACGCTGGAACACCTGGCTGAGGGCGCTGCTTTCATCGGGCGCGTGACGCGCAACGGCGGCAAGGTCTACATCCACTGCGCGGGCGGGGTGGGCCGCGCCCCGACGATGGCCGCCGCCTATTTCATCACCCAGGGCATGACCCTTGACGAAGCGCTCGCCCTGATCAGGCGCACGCGGCCCTTCATCCGCATCATGCCCCCGCAAATAGCTCAGCTCCAACGCTTCGAGGCGCAGCAGCGCCAGGAATAACCCCCATGCGCCCCTTTGCCATCACCATGGACGTGCACGACGAGCGCCGCCCGGCGGACTATCTGCGCCAGACTTACGTGTCGTTCCTGGAAGGGATGGGGATTGCGCCAGTGCTCGTGCCCAACGCGCTGCGCGATCCCGTCGCCTACGTGACGGCGCTCGGTGTGGCGGGCGTCGTGCTGACCGGCGGCGGCGACGTGGCCCCGGCGCGCTACGGACAGCCCAACGCGGGTTCGCGCGAAATCTCAGCGCAGCGCGACGTGGTTGAGTGGGCCTTGCTCGACCTGGCCCTGGCGCGCGGTCTGCCTGTGCTGGGCATCTGCCGCGGCTTGCAGGTGATCAACCTCTACTTCGGCGGCGGCCTGATCCAGGACCTGCCCGCGCACGGAAGCCGCTTCCTCGCCCACGACTCCGGCGAGCCGCACGAGGTGACGCTCGTCCATCCCCCGTTGCGCCGCCTGCTGGAGACGGAAACGCTGCGCACCAACACCCACCATCACCAGGGTGTCACCGCCGCCGAACTGGCCCCAGACCTGATCCCCTTCGCCGTGTGTGCCGACGGCGTGATCGAAGGGCTGCTGCACCCGACGCTGCCTGTGCTGGCCGTGCAGTGGCACCCGGAGCGCCCGACTCCTTCCGCCGAGCACGACCGGCGGCTATTCGCTCGCTTTCTGGCAGGCGGGCTCTCGCTGGCCGGCTAGAGCGTGTTCTGGACTTGGCATCCCCGGTAATGTGGGATGGGCGCTTGTTGACCT
>JAGPFT010000413.1 GCA_018056405.1 Anaerolineae bacterium | reverse complement strand
GAGCTTATCCCCTGCGACGACTACGATCTGAGCGATCTGAGGATCGGCCTGGTGACGGATGTCGGGCAGATCAACGACAAGAGCTTCAACCAAAGCTCGTGGGAAGGCGTGCTGGCGGCGGAAGCGTGCGGCGCGACCGTGAACTACATCGAGACGGTGGACGCGGCAGACTACGCCGACAACATCGCTGAGTTCGCCGAGAACGACTACGACGTGATCGTGACGGTGGGCTTTGCCCTGGGCAACGCCACGCTGGAAGCGGCGGCTCTCTACCCGGACGTGCTGTTCATCGGCGTGGATCAGTCCCAGGCCGAGCCGGTGGACAACGTGGTAGGCTTGATCTTCCACGAGGATCAGTCGGGCTATCTGGCGGGTGTGCTGGCGGCGCGGCTGACGCAGACGGGGACGATTGCGGCGGTGCTGGGCACCGATCAGGTGCCGCCGGTGGTAGCCTTCAAGGAAGGCTACGAAGCCGGGGCGCAGGCAGTCAACCCGGACATCAAGATCATCTCGACCTACCATCCGGGGGCGATTGACCAGGCCTTCACCGACCCCGAATGGGGGGCGACGACAGCCCGGCAGGCACTCGACCAGGACGCCGATGTGATCTTTGGCGCGGGCGGCAAGACGGGCAATGGCGCGCTGATCGAGGTGGCCAATGCGGTCGGGGCGGGTGGCCCGCCGCCGTTCTGCATCGGCGTGGACTCCGACCAGTGGTTGACTGTGCCCGAAGCGCACCCTTGCCTGGTGTCGAGCGCGATGAAGCTGCTGGACAAGGGCGTGGCAGCCATCCTGATGGCTCATGTGGATGGGACGCTGGAGCCGGGCAACTTCTTTGGTGAGGCGGGTCTGGCCGACTTCCACGACCTGGCCGACTTTGTGCCCGATGAGGTCAAGGCCGAGCTGGAAGAGGTCGCCGCCGGCCTGCTCGACGGCTCCATCTCCACTGGCTACGGCGCGTAAGCCTCGGCAACAGGCCGTAGCTGCCATTCTCATAACAAGAACGCACTCCCCTGCCGCCCGGCGGGGGAGCGTTCTTTGGGCGGCCAGTGACCAGTATGGGGCTGCTCTGCTGTGCCCTGGTTTACCTCACCCCCGTCTCGGCGCTGACGCGCCTCGCCGCCCCCCTCTCCATGCATGGAGAGGGGGAAAGGCCGAGCGTAGCGAGGCCAGGGGGTGAGGTCAACAGAGCGCCGCTCTCCCTTGTCCCGGTGCCGCGTTCATATCACGCTCTAGACGCTGGCCTCGGCGGCGTCCTGTGGGCTGACCTGCGGCGGGCGCTCTCCACGCAGCATTCCCCTCACCGACAAATCCTCGTCAAGGTCCGGCCAGTGGATACCGGCGATACTCAGTTCGTACCGCGCACGCTGTTCGGGCGTGGCCTGTGCCAGTCGCGGGTACCAATCGAGCGGCGTGGCGATAATCCGGCCATCAGCCAACGTGACGCGCACCATAGCAGCGCTGATCTCGACTGCGCCCGGACGGTCGGCCTCTTTAGGAATATCCTGGGTTTGAGTCATGATCTAGCTCTCCCCTGCATGACGCCAGCGCCCAACGACTCGCTCCAGCGCATCTACGGCGATGTACAACGCCAGCCCCAGCAGCGACATGGCCAGGATGCCGGCGTACATCTTGTCGTAGCGCAGGCGCTGCCAGGTCAGGGTGACGATGTAGTAGCCCAGGCCCTGGCGCGTCGCATACTGCTCGGCGATGAACAGCACGGCGATGGCTGTGCCCACCGAGACGCGCAGCGCGGTCAGCACGGCGGGCAGCGAGGCAGGCAGGTACACGTAGCGGAACAGCGCGCGCCGTCCCGCCCCCAACGAGCGTACCGACTGGATCAGCTCCGGGCGCAGGCTGGCCGCTTCGTCGCGCACCACGACGAGAATCTGGAAGAACAGGATCAGCGTGATCAGGAAGACCTTCGACATCTCGCCGTAGCCCATGATGACCAGGATCACCGGCAGGAAGACGACCTTGGGGATAGGATTCACCAGCCCGATCAGCGGCGAGAAGATGCGATTGAGCAGGCGAATCTGGCCCAGACCCAGGCCCACCGGCGTGGCGATCAGCGTGGCAAAGACGACCGCTTTCAGCACGCGCTCGGTGCTGGCGACGGTGTGATCCCACAGCTCGCCCTGCATCTCCTCGACGAAGACAGGCAGCACCTCCCAGGGATAGGGCATGATGTCGCGGCGCAATGCGGCGGCCAGCGCCGTCCAGCAAACCAGGAAGATGGCCAGAGCCAGTGCCAGGTTGAGGGCGCGCGCCCCGACGCCGCGCAATGTCTGGCGCGCGGCGCCCGGCTCGGCGCTCTCAGCGGCCTCGGCAGGAGTCAGTGAGTCAGGCCCAACAGGGTGCGTAGCTCGGTACATTTGTCCAGGAAGTCCGTTGTGCTACGGTAGCCGGACGCGCCGGCACCGGGATTCTCGACGATGACGGGCGCGGTGTTGGGCGGCTGGCCCAGCACCAGAATACGGCGGCCCAGGATGGCCGCTTCCTCGATGGCGTGGGTGACAATCACGCTGGTCAGGCCCATCTCCGCGCGCAATTGCAGGACCAGGTTTTGCAGGTCTTCGCGGGTAGGCGCATCCAGGCTGCTGAACGGTTCGTCCATCAGCAGCACGTCCGGTTGCAGGGCGAGCGTCCGGGCGATGGCCGTGCGCTGGCGCTGCCCACCGCTGATCGCGCCGGGGAACTTGTCGCGCTGATCGTAGATGTTGAGCCGCGTCAGCCAGTGAGCGACCATGGCCCGCGCCTCCTTGCGCGAGGGCGGCGGCGTGTCACGCGGGGCGTGCGTGCCGTCCGGCCCGTAGAAGCGGCGCACGCGCAGCCCGAGGGCCACGTTGTCCCACACTGTGGCCCAGGGCAGCAGGCCGAAGTCCTGCAGGATCAGCCCTGTTTCAGGGCGCGGGCGGCAGATCACCGTCTCGCCGACGCGGATCGTCCCGCTGACTGCGCGGCGCAGCCCGGCGATCAGCGTCAGCAGCGTCGTCTTGCCGCAGCCGGACGCGCCGATGATGGACCATGCTTCGCCCGGCGCGACATGCCACGAGAAGTCCTGGAAGATCGGCGTTCCGCGCGGGCCATAGCGAAAGGTGAGATGCTCGATGGTGATCATTTCAATGTTAAGCCCAGGCAAAGGGAACCGGGCAGCCTTGTCTCCAGCGGGTTAGCCTCACCCCCGCCCGGCCCCCTGACGTGGGCCTCGCCGCCCCCTCTCCACAGCGTGGAGAGGGGGCAAACCGAGCGGAGCGAGGCTGGGGGTGAGGCTCGTCTCTGGCGCGAGTGATCTGCCATTCGCTGCGTCCTGGGGCGTATGCCATACGCCCCTACGAGACCTCACCCCCGTCACGCTGCGCGTGACTCCCCCTCTCCATCTTGGAGAGGGGGTTGGGGGGTGAGGTTCTGCGCCTGCTCCGCTACTCCAGCGTCAGCAAATAGGCGACGAGCGCCGCCACGTCTGCCTCGCTCAGCGTGTCGTAGGGGGGCATGATCGGCCCGAAGCCCTCGACGACGAAGGCCGCCGGCTCAACGATGGACTGGTGCAGGTAGTCCTCCGCGCTCAGCCCGGCGACCGTGTTCCCCGCCCGGCCCGCGATGCCGGCCACCGACGGCCCGGCGCCCGCCGTCCCGTCCAGGGT
>JAGPFT010000412.1 GCA_018056405.1 Anaerolineae bacterium | reverse complement strand
AGGGCAGCCAGGACGACGAGCAACGGCGTGTAGTACCAGAAGGCGGTCACATTGAGGGCCAGGTAGCCGGCGAAGTAGAGCGCGGGCCACAGGACCAGCGGGCGCAGGCCCGGCACCCGCCAGGCGCGCCAGACGCCCAGCGCGATCAGGGGGACGGCCAGCAGCGACAGCGGATTGTTGCCGTAGAAGGAGCGCCACCAGCCCACGCCGTCGTCCCAGAACTTGACGCCCTGGAGTAGCTCCTCTTTGGCGCTGAAGGTCTGTGGCAGGGGCGCGCCGAAATAGGCCCAGGCGAAAAGGAACCAGGGCGCGATGCCGCCCAGGTAGACCAGCGCCAGCCGGATCACTGGAATCAGGGAGCGCCGGAGATCGCTCCGTCCGGCGCGGAAGTCGCTCAGGACGTCGGCGGCGGCCAGCAAGCCCAGCGTCGCCGCCAGCACCAGGCCATCGGCGCGTGTCCAGGTGAGGGCAGCGGCAGCCAGCAAAGACGCCGCGCGCCGTCCGCGCGCCCAGAGCCAGAACGCTCCAGCCAGGATCGCACAGTAGAGCAGCGTCTCCATGCCGAAGCTGACGTAGACCAGCGGCGAGGCGGCCAGGGTGATCGCCAGCGCGCCTGCCCCCGGACGAGAGAGTGTAGGGCGCAACGCGCTCACCAGCAGGGCGAGGGTCGTCAGGGCGAACAGGCCGCTGAGCAGGTTGCCGGCGTGCAGCAGGTCCGGCGTGACGGCGTACACGGCGGCCATGAGCAGCGCGTAGAGGGGAGTGGTTGTGCCCTGCACGCGCTCGCCGGGGTTGAAGACGAAGCCCTCGCCGCTGGCGATGTTGCGGCTGTAGGCGAAGGTGATGAACACGTCGTCCTGGGTGTAGTCCCAGTAGGCCGCTGTGAGCAAGGCGACCAGGGCCAGCGTCACCCCGATCCATGCCCGCTCTGTCGTGACACGTCGCAGTGCGCGCATCACCGCACCTGAATCCAGCTCAGCCAGACGTAATCCACCGACTGCGCCCCGGCCTCGCCGCGCACGCGCAGCGCCCCCCCCGGATCGCCCGCCGGATAGACGCGCACCAGCAGCCGGTAGCGGCCCGGCAACGCATCGTCGGCGATGGTCAGCGCCCGCGAATCGGCGACGGGCACGCCGGGTGTCCAGGCTGTTGTGGGCGGATCGGGCGGCGCGTCAAGCTGGGCGACTTTGACCAGCCGCGTCGGGTCGGGGTTAATGATCTGGGCGGAGACCACGTAGTCCGTCGCCAGCCGCTCGCGCGCCTCCCAGTGTAGAGTGACGGTCGTACTCTCGCCGGGCTTCAACGCCCGCCGCGTGACCTCGTAGCCACGCAGGATGATCTGCCCGCCGAAGTCGGCGTCTACCGGGTTGGGGAACGCGCCGGCTGGCGGCTCCAGCGTGACGCGGCCCAACCAGAGGCGATCCGTCTGCGAGTCGGCGTCCGCGCCGAGGGGAATCATGCGCTCGAACGTGGCCAGATCGTAGAAGCCGAGCCAGACATCGAGCGTTTGCGGGGCGTAGATCGTCTCTGGGATGGGCACGGCGATCAGATTATTCCAGGAGTCCCCGGCTTGCAAGTCGGAGGTTGCCAGCAAGCCGCCGCCGGGGTACACGTCGCGCTGCGCCTCAAGGGTGCCGTCCTCGTTGACCAGGTGCACGAACAGGCTCCAGTCGTGGGACAGGGGTGCTTTGACGGTCATGGCCGGAGATAGGTAGAGGGTGTCGCCCGGTTGCAGCGTCCCCTCAACGTGCTGGTAGGCGACGCATAGCGCTTCCTGCGCGGCGTCCGGCTCGCGGAAGCACGCCGCCCGGTGCGCGCCGCGCTCCAACGTGGCGAAGGGCCAGATTGCCTCGCGGTCGAGGGTATAGGCCGGGCGGATGGTGGTCAGCGGTTGCAGCGCGGCGATTCCGGCGAAGAGCAGGGCGGCGACGCCCAGGCTCGCCGTCTGCGCTTTCGGCCTGCGCGGCAGCCAGGCGGCGATCCCGGCGGCCAGCCAGACATTGAGCGCGGCAATGGCGCTGAACCATAGCCGCCCCTGCGAGGCCCACGTCTGGCGCGTCCAGACCAGCAGTGAGACGAAGACAAGCGCCGCCCAGAAGACCGTCAGCGCGCGCGCAGCGTAGAGCGAGCGGTCGGGCGGGCAGGCCCGCGTGCGGACGCGCAGCGCGATCTCGCGGGCCAGGGCCAGCAGCAAGCCCAGGATGCTGATCCCGGCCAGCAGGTTGAACAGGGCGTAGACTCCATCGCGCATGGGCACGTTCACCCCGCCGAAGAAGCCCCAGAAGGCCATCATGAACGTCTCGCGCTCCGTCCAGAGCTGCTGTAAGTCGGCGGGGACGGCGCGCCGCCCCACGATGTCCAGGAAGACGTTGATGCCGGTCGCATCGCCGTACAGGTCGTAATTGCGCCAGTACCACCAGCCGGCGATGAGCACGGTCAGCCCGCCGGAGATCAGCCCGCCGAGGACAACCGGTCGCCAATCGCGGGCGCGCCAGGAGATGGCCAGCAGCACCAGGGCGATCAAGGGTAGCATGAAGCCGATCTGGTACTTGGCCAGCATTCCCAGCCCAGCCAGGATGCCAAGCCAGACGTAGGTGCGGAGCGGCGGAGGGGTGGCGCTGCGCCTGACCAGGCGGACGATCAGCAGCAGCAGGGCGCTGGCCAGCAGGGTGGACAGGTTGTCGTTGTTGATCACCCCGCTGATGAAGAGGAACATCGGGTTGAAAGCGGTGAAAGCCGCCGCGCCCAGGGCGATGGCCGGAGCCGCCGGGAACAACTCGCGGCCCAGCAGATAGGTCAGCAGCACCGTGCCCAGGCCCATGAGAATGGATAGGAAGCGCACCAGGCGCATGGCCAGGGCCGTGCCGCGCCAGGGGAACGCTTCGCGCTCGGCGTCATGAACGACCATGTTGGCGTTGCCGTCCGGCACGACGACGCCGATGTCCGCATGCGGGTTGAGGCGGCGGACGGCGTCCATATCCGACGTGTCAATCCAGCGGGTGAGCAGCGCGCCCAGGTAGTAGTACAGCGGGGGTTGGCCGCCTTCCTGCCGCCAGGGGCCGGGGTGGGCCGGGTCTTGCACGGGCAGGCCGAAGTCGTGGTCGGCCACGTACTTGACCATGGGGTAGTGCCATAGCTCGTCGGACGCCTCGAACAGCGGCGTGACCAGGCTGTAGGCGACGGCCAGCAGCGCGTAGCCGCCCAGGATGAGCGCCAGCAGCGCGCGCTGGCGAGGAGACACTTGGAGCATGAGCATCCGCTTGCAGACTGCAATGCTGCGCGAAATCCAGCGGCGGAGTGTACCGGATTGAACGCGGGTTGGCCAGGGGAGCGTTCGGGAAGGGTCCACGAGCAGGTTGTCGGGCAATCGCCAGAACGCCCCCTATCCCCCGGCCCCTTCCCCCAGCAAAGTTCAGGGACGGCCAGGGATTGAGGTTGGTGTGTAGTCTGGGGCGGCCCTTCACTTGACCTCACCCCCGCTCGGCGCTGGCGTGCCTCGCCGCCCCCTCTCCGTTTACGGAGAGGGGGAAGAGTCGAGCGTAGCGCGGCCAGGGGGTGAGGTTAACCGAGCGCCATCTCAATGCTTCTCACGTTGCTGTCCGCCTCTGAACCCACAAGGAGGGAGGGGCCTGGAGTGCGCGCTTTTCTCC
>JAGPFT010000411.1 GCA_018056405.1 Anaerolineae bacterium | reverse complement strand
CTCGGAACAGGACCCTGCCCGCTCGGAACTGTACATCGTCGAGGGCGACAGCGCCGGCGGCTCGGCCAAGCAGGGCCGCGACCGGCACTTCCAGGCGGTGCTCCCCCTGCGCGGCAAGATTCTCAACACCGAGCGCGCCCGCCTGAACAAGATTCTCGACAACAACGAAGTCAAGGCGCTCATCTCGGCGCTGGGCGTGGGCATCGGCGACGACTTCAACCTGGAGGGGCTGCGCTACGGGCGGATCATTATCATGACCGACGCCGACGTGGACGGCGCACACATCCGCACCCTGCTGCTGACCTTCTTCTTCCGCTACATGACGCCGCTGATCACCAACGGACACCTGTACATCGCCCAGCCGCCGCTCTACCTGATCGGCACAGGGCGCAACAAACACTATGCCTACACCGAAGAACAGCGCGAGGAAATCCTGGGGGCGCTGAAGAACCCGGAGCGCGTGTCCATCCAGCGTTACAAGGGCCTGGGCGAGATGAATCCAGAACAGCTCTGGGAAACGACGATGGACCCGGCCAACCGGACGCTGTTGCAGGTGACGATTGAGGACGCGGCTGAGGCTGATCGCGTCTTCGACATGCTGATGGGCAGCAGCGTGCCGCCGCGCCGCCGCTTCATCACCACTCACGCCAAGCGCGCTACGCTCGACGTGTGAGCGCGCTCCCCGTACAACAAACGGGCCTCCCTCAGCGGCAGGCCCGTTTTTTTGTGCGCGAGGGACGCGGTGCTTCTGGAAGACTCTTTGAGAAGTCCTGGTCGTCGCTTTACCTCACCCCCGCTCGGCGCTGGCGCGCCTCGCTTCCCCCTCTCCGTTTACGGAGAGGGGGAAAGGCCGAGCGTAGCGAGGCCAGGAGGTGAGGTCAACCGACCGCCATCCTCATGCTTCCCGTGCCGCTATCCACCCTGACCCCCTCCACACTAGAGAGGGAGGCACTGGGCGGTTAAGTTCCCTCACCACGTGTGAAGAGAAGATTTCCAATCCGAATTTCGCAATCCGCCATCCGCCATCCAGGTCGCCCCTAAAGCTGGACGATGCTGTTCTCGGCCAGGATGAAGCGGAAAGTCGCTGGCTTGGCCTTCGCCCGCGAGACATGGGCGTTCTCGGCAATCAGGCTGGCGTCAATGCGCCCTGGGATGTGGCGGATGCTACAGCAACTCATGACGATGCTGTGCTCAATCTCACTCCCCTCGATCACCACATCATTGCCGATAGAGGTATAAGGCCCGATGTACGAATCGCGGATGGTCACGTTGTCGCCAATGATCGCCGGGCCGCGAATCACGCTGTTGATGATCTGCGTGTTCTCGCCCAGGATCACCCGGTGCGAGACGACTGAGTCGCCCTGAATGCGGCTGTCAGTCTGCGGGGCGGGCGAATAGGGAAGCTGTTCCAGCACAAGCTGATTGGCCAGGATGATCGAGTCGGCATTGCCGGCATCAATCCACCACCCTTCCACGATGTAGGGGATAACGGCGTGCCCATGATCGAGCAGGTACTGGATGGCGTCGGTAATTTCTAGCTCGTTGCGCCATGAGGGTTTGATGTGGTCTATGGCGTCGAAGATGGCCGGCTGGAAGACGTAGACTCCGGCAATCGCCAGGTTGGAGGGCGGGTCTTTGGGCTTCTCGATCAGCCGTTTGATGCGGTCACCCTCTAGCTCGGCAATGCCGAAGTGGGTCGGATCGGGGACTTCGGTCAGGGCGACGGCGGCTCCAGCTCCCGTCTCCTCGAAGCGCGCGGTGAGCGTCTCCATCGAGTCCTGGAAAATGTTGTCGCCCAGGTACATGAGGAATGGCTCGTCGCCCAGGAACGGCTGCGCGACCTTGACGGCGTGAGCCAGCCCGCGCGGGTCGGCTTGCTCAATGTAGGTGAGCGGGACGCCGACCGTCGAGAGGCCATCGCCAAGCGCCTGGCGGATGGGCGACTCCAGGTTGGGCACGACCAGACCGATCTCGCTGGCCCCCATGTGGGTCAGGGTCTCGATGGCGTACTTGATCAGGGCCTTGTTCGCCACCGGCACCAGCGGCTTGGGCATGGTCAGCGTGACGGGATACAAGCGGGTGCCCTTTCCGGCAGCCAGAATGATCGCTTTCATGTCGTCCTATCCGTCTCTTTTCAACAGCGATTGCACAGGCGAACAACACGCCCGACGCTCTCGCACGGACCAACGCCGCGCAACCACATGAGCAAGTTGGGGTCCACGAACAAGCCGTCAGGCAGCTGTCGGGAGGCCCCCATCCCCCGACCCTTTCCCCCAGCAAAGCCAGGGGAAGGGGAGAGCGGCTTGCCAGATCGTCCCCCCTCTAGCTTCGCTGGAGGGGGGATTGAGAGGGAGGCGTTCAGCGAGCATTCCTGAACTTCCCCTGGCAACAGATTGTTCGTGCACCCAGCAAGTTGGGTGCATGCAAGAAGTGCCAGGCAGTAGGGGCGCTGCTCTGTACGCCCTCGTCCTACCCCCCTTTTGCTCAGTTGCCCTGCGCGGCCCCCCCGCTACGCCCCGGATGAGCGCCGCCGGGGTTGGGCCATGCCTCCCCGGTAATCGGGAGCCAGCATGGCGAAAACATGGCAGCGCCGGGCGTCCATCAGCCGGCTGCGCAACAGCGGGTCAAGCTCGTCGAGATTGAGCGTCGTCGTGAACACGGTGGGCAGCCGGGCCAGGTAGCGATGATCGGCCACCTGACGCATCTTCTCCAGCGCCCAGGGGGAGGCGTTGGTCAGATCGAGATTGTCAATGACCAGCAGCGACGTGGAACGAATCTCGTAGAAGCGCCGGGCGAATGTCGCGCCCGCGCCGGGGCCAAACGCCTCGCGCAGATAGTCGAGCAGGTCCGGCGCTGTGACGAACATGACCGCTTCGCCCAGCGCATGGCGCGCATTAGCGATGGCGGCGGCCAGATGCGTCTTGCCGCAGCCGTGCCCGCCGATGAACAGCAGCCAGCCCTGCGGGTTGCGGGCATATTCAACGGCGACCTCGAACGCCTGGCGCAGATTGCGTCGCTCGTTCTCCGGCAGCGTATTCTCGCGGAAGTCGAATGTCTCGAAGACCATCTCGCCGTAGAGGCTCAGATCGGACAGGGCGCTCTGCTCCAGGGCGGCGTCAATGCGCCGGTAGTCCGGCAGCGACATATTGATGCTCTGGGTAAGCTGACGATCCACCAAACGGCTGCGCACGCGCGGGTCGAGCTTGCCCGGCTCGGCATTGGTGGTGATCACCGTCGCCAGCCGGTGCTGGTAGCGGTGGTTGATAAGCTGGAACAGCTTCTCCTGCGCCCAGGGAGTCGGGCTTTCCGCGCCCAGGTCGTCTAGCACCAGCAGGGGCACATTGCGCACGCGCTCGAACAACTCGTCATATCCAATCTCAGACGACGGGCCGAAGGTCGCGCGCAGGTGGTCGAGCAGGTCGGGCACTGTCAGGAACAGCACGTCATCACCCTGCGCCAGCCGGTAATTGGCAATTGCCACTGCTAGATGCGTCTTGCCGCTGCCGAAGTTCCCCTGAAAGAGCAGCCAGCCTTGCGGGTTCTCGGCATAACGGAAGGCGAGATCATAACTGATGCGCAGCGCCGCAAGCTGCTCTTCGCTCAGGTTGGGGAGATCGAGGTGAAACGTGGCGAAGGTCTTGTCCGCCACCACATCC
>JAGPFT010000410.1 GCA_018056405.1 Anaerolineae bacterium | reverse complement strand
GGACGCCGGCAATATGCTCAAGCCGATGCTGGCGCGCGGCGAGCTGCACTGCATCGGCGCGACGACGCTCGACGAGTACCGCCAGTACATCGAGAAGGACGCCGCGCTGGAACGTCGCTTCCAGCCGGTTTATGTGGACGAGCCGAGCGTCGAAGATACGATCAGCATCCTGCGCGGGCTGAAAGAACGCTATGAGGTGCATCACGGCGTGCGCATCCAGGACAACGCCGTGATCGCAGCGGCGGTGCTCAGTCACCGCTACATCACCGACCGCCAGTTGCCCGACAAAGCCATTGACCTGATTGACGAGGCGGCCAGCCGTCTGAAGATGGAGATCGACTCCAAGCCGCAGGCGCTGGATGACGTAGATCGCCAGATCATGCAGCTAGAGATCGAGCGCGAAGCGCTCAAGAAAGAGCGCGACAAGGCGTCCAAAGAGCGGCTGCACGACCTGGAAGCGCAACTGGCCAACCTGCGCGAAGAATCCAACGCGCTGCAGGCCCGCTGGCAGCAGGAGAAGACGGCCATCCAGGCCATCCGCCAGACCAAAACGCAGATTGACGAAGTGCGCGTCCAGTTGGAGCGCGCCGAGCGTCTGAACGATCTGGAAGCGGCGGCCCGCCTGCGCTATGGCGATCTGCCCCGCCTGGAAAAGCAACTGGCCGAACACGAAGCGCGTCTGCGGGCGCTGCAGGCCGACGGCGCGATGCTCAAAGAAGAGGTGGACGCCGACGAAGTGGCGGCGGTGGTCAGCAAGTGGACGGGCATCCCCGTCTCGCGCCTGCTGGAGGGCGAGGTCGAGAAGCTGCTGCACATGGAAGAGCGGCTGCATCAGCGCGTGGTCGGGCAGGATGACGCCATCCGTGCCATCGCCAACGCCGTGCGCCGCAGCCGGGCCGGCCTGCAAGACCCGCACCGACCGATGGGCACCTTCCTCTTCTTGGGGCCGACCGGCGTGGGCAAGACCGAACTGGCGCGCGCCCTGGCTGAGTTCCTCTTCGACGACCAAGACGCCATGGTGCGCATTGACATGAGCGAGTACCAGGAACGGCACACCGTCAGCCGTCTGGTCGGCGCGCCGCCGGGCTACGTCGGCTATGAGGAGGGCGGTCAACTCACCGAAGCGGTGCGCCGCCGCCCCTATGCGGTGGTGCTCTTCGACGAGATCGAGAAGGCACACACGGAGGTCTTCAACCTCTTCCTGCAACTGCTCGACGAGGGGCGACTGACCGATGGGCACGGGCGCACGGTGGACTTCCGCAACACGGTGATCATCATGACCAGCAATGCCGGCAGTCACCTGCTCAAGAACATGACCGGCGCGGCGGAGAGCGAGGTGCGCGCGGCGGTGATGGCCGAGTTGGATCGCGCCTTCCGGCCAGAGTTCCTCAACCGCATTGACGAGATCGTGCTCTTCCACGCCCTGACGCCGGAGCACATCAAGCAGATCGTGGACATTCAACTGCGCAACCTGCAAGGGTTGCTGGCCGAACGGCGCATCACCCTCCAGCTTAGCGACGCGGCCAAGGACTTCCTGGCGGAGCGCGGCTACGATCCGGTCTACGGCGCGCGCCCGCTCAAGCGCGTCATCCAGCGCGACCTGCAAGACCCGCTGGCGCTGGCCATCCTGGAGGGGCGCGTCCTGGAAGGCGATCACGTCTACGCGGACGTGGCCGCCGGCGGGGATCGCCTGGACTTCAGCGTGATCGAGGACGAAGCGGCTTTCAGTCCTGTGGCGGGGCGGTAACGCCCCTCGTTGCCGCCGCGCCCTGGTTGACCTCACCCCCGCTCGGCGCTAACACGCCTCACCGCCCCCTCTCCGTTGCGGAGAGGGGGCAAGCCGAGCGCAGCGAGGCTGGGGGTGAGGTCAGTACCCTCACAAGCGAATCGCTGGGACCCTCTACCCGCACCTTTGTGGCGGCGACAGTGGCCCGCGCCCGGAGTTTCCGCGCAGAGCGTGTATAATAGGCGCAGAAGGTTTCCTGAGCTTATTGAAGGATGTGCTGTTCACGCTCCAGCACGCGCTTGAGACCGCATGAGACTCCTCTTCGTCGCTGCGCTGCACCACCCCGCCGAGCTTGAGAAGGCCCGGCGCGACGCCCCGCCCGGCCAGGACCCGCTCTTCCCGCCATCGCAGGCGCAATACTTCTGGGTGCGCGCCCTGCGCAAGCTCGGCCACGAGTGCGCCGTGTTCTGGCGGTCGGAGAGCGCGTGGCCCTGGGCGCGACGCGGCCAGCTACGCATGACGCAGCGCCTGACGGCGGGCCGGGCGCTCGGCGCGCTGGCGGCGCGCTTCCCCTACGCCAACCCCGACTTTCGCCTGCGCAACCGCCGGCTCGTCCGCTACGCCGCGCGCTTCGGGCCGGACGTGATCATCCTGCCCGGCGACAACGACGTAATCCTGCCGGAGACGCTGGCCCGGCTCAAGCGCGAGCACGGCGCGACGCTCGTCTATGGCTGCGGCACGTCGCCGGTGGTCTTCTCGCGCCCGGTGGAGCGGGCCGCCGCGCCGCTCTACGACCTGGTGGTGGCCAACGATTTCTACCACGCGGTGCAATGGCGCGAACTGGGCGCGCCACGCGCTGAAGTGTTGCCGATGGCGGCCATTGACCCGGCCTTCCATCGCCCGTATGATCTCAGCGACGACGAGCGGGCGCGCTATGCCTGCGAGGTAGCCGTGGTGGGGACGCTCGTCCCGCAGCGACTCTACAGCGAGCGCGTGGCCGCCCTGGGAGCTTTGCGCGACTTCGACCTGGGCATCTGGAGCGTACACGAAGTCCCGCCGTCGCTGCGCCCCTTCTACCGGGGGCCGGCGCTGGGCGAGCAGATGCTGCGCATCACCTGCGCGGCCAAGATCACGGTCAACCCGCACGGCGACTTCATGCGCTGGGGCGGCAACATGCGCCTGTTCGAGGCGTGTGGCGTGGGCACATTCCAGATCGCCGACGACCGGCCCGGCATCCGCGAGTGGTTCGCAGTAGGCGAGCACCTGGTCACCTACCGCGATCCCGCGCACCTGCGCGAGCTGGTCACCTACTACCTGGCTCACGACGGCGAGCGGGCGCGCATCGCCGAGGCGGGCCGGGCGCACGTCTGCGCTCACCACACCTACGACCAGCGCATGGCCCGCCTGCTGGCGCTGGTGGAGGAGATTCGGTCGGGCGGGAATGGGAATACGTAGGGGCGCTGCTCTGACGCGCCTTGGGGCGTATGGCAATGCACCTGCGACGCCTCTCCCCCTAAATCCCCCTCTCCAGCCGAGCTAGAGAGGGGGACTTGACCGCCGGACGCGGTGTTTTCCCCCTCTCTGGCTCTGCCGGGGAGGGGATCAAGGGGAGGGGCCTTGCGCTCCGACCGCGCCCGCCGAGGTTTTAACTGGCGCATATGGGTAGAGCAGAGTGTCACACGACGTAGGGTTATGCGACGAAATCCGGCCATAAGGTTTTACTCCCTGGCGGTGACGATACCTGGAACTGCTCATCACCCTTGTCTCGGCACGTGACCAGGCGGGCGCTCATGTCCGCGCCACAAGCCGTTTGAAAGCCTCACCCCCCGGCCCCCTCTCCACGTGGTGGAGAGGGGGAGTCAGGGTGTGGTTACGTCCCCTCTCCGCGTGTGGAGAGGGGATGGAGGGGTGAGGTAAAGCCGCACGTCTG
>JAGPFT010000409.1 GCA_018056405.1 Anaerolineae bacterium | reverse complement strand
CCCACCTACGACCGGCCCCTGACGGTCGAAATCTGGTACCCGGCGATCATCCCGGATGGGGTAGAAGCCTACACGGAATATGCGAGCATGTTGGGCCGGCCCATGATGGACCCCTCGCGCCCGCTGATTCCCTTCAACTGGCCGGGCCGCGCTCTGCGCGACGCGGAGCCAGACCTCAGCGGAGGGCCGTACCCGCTGGTCGTCGTCGCTCATGGCTACCCCGGCAACCGCTACCTGCTGACCTACCTGACTGAGAATCTGGCCTCAAAGGGCTATGTCGTAGTCGCAGCAGATCATACCGATTCGACCTATGCCGACGGTGGCGTGTTTGCCAGCACGCTGCTCAACCGCCCGCTGGACATCCTCTTCCTGATTGATAAGACCGCCGAACTCAGCCAAGCCGGCGCTGATTCCTTCCTGGCGGGTCTGGTCAATGCCGACCTGACCGGCGTGGTCGGCTACTCGATGGGCGGTTACGGCGCGCTCAATGTCGCTGGCGGCGGATTCACGCAAGGGGCGGTTGACCTGGCTTGGGGCGTTCCCGGCGGGCTGCTGGCCGTGCGTCAGGCGGGCAACCCCGACTACCTTGCTTCGATGGACGAACGGATCAAGGCGGTGGTCGCGCTGGCCCCCTGGGGCCGCAACGCCGGCTTCTGGGACGCTGAGACGCTGGCGGGCATCACGCTGCCGGTGCTCTTCATCGCCGGGGATAAGGATAATGTCTCCGGCTACGAGAACGGCACCCGGTTGATCTTTGAGGAAGCCGTTAACTCCGATCGCTATCTGCTCACTTTCGTCGAGGCGCGGCATAATGTCGCTCCTAATCCGCCCCCCGCCGAAGCCTACGGCAATGCTGTTGAGTTCACCCACTTCTCCGAGCCGGTATGGGACGCAGCCCGACGCAACAACATCGTGCAGCATTTTGTGACGGCATTCCTGGGCATTCACCTCAAGGGCGCGGATTACGGCATGTATCTGGACGTGGTGCCCGAATCTGCCAGTGAAAGCACTAATGATGTCTTTTGGGCAGGCTTCCCCAGCGCCGATTCGCTGCTGGGGCTGATCATGGAGCACCGCGCACCGGGCGAGTAGGGCGCGGTGCGCTAAGCCGAGCTAACGAGATTAAGGAGCGCAAAACCCCGGTGGATTGCCGGGGTTTTTGTTTGCTTTGCCAGGAAGATCGGCGCTCAGCCGACCATGAACTGCCCGTCTTTGTAGAACAGCGTCCCGTCCACGACGATCTCGCCGCCCTGGCGCATGTCGCAGATCATGTCCCAGTGCACGTCCGAGTTGTTGACACTACCCGTCTCGCCGTAGCCCTGGCCGACAGCCATGTGCACCGTCCCGCCGATCTTCTCGTCGAAGAGGATCGAGCCGGTGAACTGCTGGATGTCCCAGTTGGTGCCGATGGCGAACTCACCCAGACGGCGCGCGCCGGGGTCGGCATCCAGCGTGGCGATCAGGAAGCCCTGGTTCGTCTCGGAGCGGGCATTGACCACCAGCCCGTCGCGGAACTCCAGCTCGACACCCTTGACCTCATTGCCCCGGAAGTAGGCCGGATAGGTGAAGCGCACCCAGCCATTCACGCTGTCCTCGACCGGCCCGGTGAAGATTTCGCCGTCGGGGAAGTTTTCCCTGCCGCCGGCGTTCTTGAAGACGCGCCCCTCGATGCTCATTTGCAGGTCAATGTGGTCGCCGCGCACGTGAAGGTGCTTGCGGCCCTTCAGCCAGGCGATCAGGCGATCCTGCGCTTCGTAGAAGGCTTGCCAGGCGGCGACCGGATCGTCCAGGTCGAGCTTGCACGCGCCGAAGACGAAATTCTCGTACTGGCGCAGCGACATGCCGGCGTTCTGCGCGTAGCCAAAGGTGGGGAACTGCGTCGAGCAGCGGCGTAGCTCGCCGGCGGCTTCGCGGCGCATCTGAATGGTGATCAGTGCCGAGCGCGCTTTGGCCCGCGCTACCTGCTGCTCGAGCGGGTAGGCGCTGCGGTCGCGCATGTTCTCCTCGGCGTCAATGCGGATGACGACGGGCGCTTCCTCGTACATCATCTTGAGCATCGGGTTGACATCGGCCAGCAGGTCGGGGTCAGTGGTCGCTTCCAGGCCGAGCGCCTCCTCTTCGCTCATGTGGATGTAGACGGCGGGCCGCGCGCCCATGCGCAGCGCCTCTTCGTAGAGCGCCTGGCACAGCGGTTGGCCGGCGGGGCTGGTGCTGCGGATCAGCACACGCTCGCCCGGCTGCGTCGCCGTCGAGTAGTGGAGCAAAACGTGAGCCATCTTGGTTATGCGGGAGTCCATGAGTTATTTCGGTTCCTTTCGTTCCAACTGCATCATGCGCAAACTACGTTCGACCCAAACTCTCTACGCGAACAAATGACTGCTCGTAGCAAGAAGCAGTCCAGCATTGTGGGTGCGGCTCAGCGGGATACCACAGACATTGAGCAGGCATTGAGCCTGAACCTACCACAGATTTTCTCTGTTGCCGGTTTGGTATTCCCAGATGCGCCAATCAAGCTCGTAAGCCCTCACTCCAAGTTCTTGCGCGGCTCTCTCTAACAACTCAGCCGCCGTCTGGTCATTCACGGAGTAGCCGAGCGTTTCCCAGATAAAGCGGTGAATCCACACATCTGGCTTAACGGCCTCTACGCCCTGCCTCATCACCAGCCATTTGAAGATCGCTATGTCTGCGCCCTTGATCTTCCCTTTGAAATCCTGCTCGAAGTCGGCCTCAAAAGCCCACTGCCGCAATTGCTCCTGGGTGGTGACTCCGCGCGCTTCAAAGTACTCGACGAATCGCCGCAGCAGGGCTACTCGCGTCCAGAGATTGTACCCCCAGAGATACCGAGCGATCTGCCGGTTCCCTTCTTTGGTATCGGGATACTTCGCCAGCAGGTTCTTGAGCGCGGCGAAATCCGCTATTTCCTTTCGTGCGTGCTGGCGGTAGTGGTCAATTGCCCGCTTGACCACTATCACCCTCATCATAAAATCCAAGACCGTTATGAGTAGATTTTCTACATAATCGTGGACAAGATAGTTGCCCTGGGCAGGTGGCAGACTTCTGCACCTGTTTACGAGTTGCTGATAATCCGAATCAGAAGGTTGCGTGCGGAATACGTTGGGCATCGGTCCCCCGCCTTAGCCGGAGTCTGGCCCGATTTTCTCAGAGACCGGGGATTTCGAGCAAAGTCTACCGCCGTGCGCGGAATTCTAGCCCCTTAGTGCTGATCTGGCTAGCGCAGGCCGAGCGGGGGTGAGGTCTCGCCCGCCTTACCTCACCCCCGGCCTCGCTACGCTCGGCCAAGAACCAGACTTCCGAAGTCTCCTGCAGCGCGCGCCCCTCCCTGACAGGTTTTGCACGCACCCCGTCCGAAAGGTCTCGCAAAACTGGCACAGTCGCGCATCCAGGCCAATAATCGGGATAGACATCGCGCTCCTCGCTGGTTGAGATGGTCTAAAAGCAGCCGATCTTTACCACCAGGGGCGCGTTGTTTCAACTCGCCAATCAAAAAGTGCAAAGATAGAGCTTTATTTCTCTATTGATTTTCGTTAAAATACATATAGGGTATTCTGGGATGGGAGCGCCTCTACACATCACTACACTCTCACCTGCGCAGCGCTCGCGTAGGCGCTCATGATTCATTTGAGCCGGGGAATACACCCCCAAAGG
>JAGPFT010000408.1 GCA_018056405.1 Anaerolineae bacterium | reverse complement strand
GTCCCAGGCCGGGTCGCGCAGCGCGGCGCTGATCGCCTCGTCCGACTCGCGCCACTCCGCCGCCCCCACCAGCCAGGCCGTCGCCCCGTCCGCATCGGGCGCAACTGCCGGCGTTGTTCCCGTCCAGCCGTCCGGCGCAACCCCGAAGGCGCGCGTCACGCCCGCCGCGCGCAGCAGCGCCCCGGCCCCCGCGCCCAGTTCCTCGACCAGCGCCACATAGCGGCGGTGAACATCTGGCAGCAGCGGATCGTTGTTGTCCAGCGAGGGGACGCGATCCAGCAGATTCAGGTTGGGCAGCAGCGAGGCGCGCAATTCCTCGCGCCGCCGCACGGCGATGCGGTAGTCGCCCACGTCGAAGAAGCCCTCGACCGGCGGCGCTTCGTCCTCGTCCGTCCCGAAAGTTGCGTCGTACTGCGCGTCGTCGAACCAGTAGACCCGTCCGGGCGGTCCGGCAACCTCGCGCCGGTCGAAGAACGCCGCCGGGACGGTCGGGTTCAGCCCGGCGGCGAACCAGGTCAGGTCGAGCGTCACGACGAGCAGGACAGCCGCCCGCCACAGGATTGAGCGCACGGACTCTGCCGGGTCGAGCGGCTGGGCGAGCGTCAGCAGGGCGGCGACAGCGATCCACCCACCGAAGGCGGCGACGGCCAGGGCCATCGTGTTCAGTTCGGGGGGCGTGAGATCAGCCAAAGTGCGCGCGCCGAGGGCCAGCAGCGCCATGCCAACGCCGCCCGCCGCCGTCAGCCGCGACCAGTAGACGACGCGCGGGCCGTGCCCCCAGCGATCCACCCCAATGCCGGCCAGCAGCGCCAGCCCCAGGTGAGTCAGGATCAGCCAGCGCACCGGCTCGCGGAAAGCACCGAAAGTGGGCACGTGATCGTAGAGCGGGCGAAACGCCGGGTTATACTTGCCGGCGGCCAGGAACAGCCCGGCCAGGGCCAATGCCGCCCAGAAGGGGACGCTCGCCAGGGCGGGGTCATGGTCGCCGGAGGCCTCACCCCCTAAATCTTCACCGCCACGCCCGGCAACTTCCCCCTCTCTGGCTCCGCCGGGGAGGGGGCCAGGGGGAGGGGCCTTGCGCCGCACCAGACTTCCGAAGTCTTCGAAGACTTCGGAAGTCTGATCGCCGCCTGTACAGGCCTCTCCCCCTAAATCCCCCTCTCCAGCCAAGCTAGAGAGGGGGACTTCACCGCCACGCCCGCCAACTTCCCCCTCTCTGGCTCCGCCGGGGAGGGGGCCAGGGGGAGGGGCCTGGCGCCGCACCAGACTTCCGAAGTCTTCGAAGACTTCGGAAGTCTGATCGCCGCCTGTACAGGCCTCTCCCCCTAAATCCCCCTCTCCAGCCGAGCTAGAGAGGGGGACTTCACCGCCACGCCCGGCAACCTCCCCCTCTCTGGCTCCGCCGGGGAGGGGGCCAGGAGGAGGGGCCTTGCGCCGCACCAGACTTCCGAAGTCTTCGAAGACTTCGGAAGTCTGATCGCCGCCTGTACAGGCCTCTCCCCCTAAATCCCCCTCTCCAGCCGAGCTAGAGAGGGGGACTTGGATCGCTGGCACGGCGCTTTCCCCCTCTCTGGCTCCGCCGGGGAGGGGGTCAGGGGGAGGGGCCTTGCGCTCGCCGGAGGCCTCACCCCCTAAATCTTCACCGCCACGCCCAGCAACTTCCCCCTCTCTGGTTCTGCCGGGGAGGGGGCCAGGAGGAAGGGCCTTGCGCCTGAACAGCCAGGCCGTCACTGCCGCGCCCGCCGCGATCAGCGGGATGACGCCCAGATAGGCCGCGTCCTCGAAGAAGATGCCCTCGGTGAAGACGCTGCCATCGGCGGGCGTGCCGAAGAAGTGCGGCATCAGCAGCGTCAGCAGGCGCGCCGGGTGGTACGACAGGTTGGTCAGCGCCGCGTAGTCCAGCCCGCCAGCGCGATCCGACTGGCGCAGGTATTCGGCGGTCGGGATGAGTTGCACGGCGGCGATCCCCGCGCCGAGGGCGACGCCCAGCCCGGCCAGGGCCAGCCCGCGCGCCCGCGCCCGCCGGCTCGCCCGGCGATCCGCCCACAGCGCACGCCACAGGGCATACGCGCCTGCGCCCAGCAGCCCGTACCAGGCCGTCTGAGCGTGCCCGGCCAGCAGCAGCAGTCCCACGGCCAGGGCCAGCGCCCCGGCATCCCGCCAGGTCCGCCGCGTCAGGACGCGGTGGGCCAGCCAGAACACCCAGGGCAGCCAGGCGGCGGCGTTGTGGGTGGGGAACGAGCCGAGCCGGGCGATCAGGTAGCCGCCCAGGGCGTAGCTCAGCGCGCTGATGCCGCGCCCGAAGGGGGTCATCCCCAGCGCCCCGCCCAGCCGCCAGGTGCCCAGCGCCGCCCACAGGACGTGCGCCAGCGCCAGCAGCGACATGGCCAGCGGGCCGGGCAGGACGAGCATCAACCAGTTGGGCGGGTAGAAGATCGCCGTCTGGTAGTTGGCCAGCAGCGGCGCGCCCGCGCCCAGGTAGGGATTCCAGGCGGGCAGCCGGCCGGCGCGTAGCTCGGCGAAGGCGAACTCGCGCCAGGGGTAGAACTGCAGCGTCGGCAGGCCCCAGAACAGCGTCTCCCCGCCCAGCAGCGCCCGCAGCAGCGGCAGCAGGGCCGCGCCGATCAGGGCGAAGGGCAGCCAGCGCAGAATGCCTGGCCGGGCGCGCAAGCGGCGCGGCTCACTCATGCGGCACCTCGTAGATGCGAACGGGCGCAGTCTCTTCCGGCGGCAGGGCCAGCGGCAGGGTAGTCGCCCAGGCGGGGAGCGCATCGCCCGCTTCGGCCATCTCCAGCGGCCCCACGAAGACGTAGTCCACCACAGCCAGCAGGTCGCGCGTCGCCGCCGCGTCGAGCGTCCCGGCGAAGAACTGCCGGGCGATCTCTTCCTTCTGCTCGGCATCCACCGTCTCCGGCCCATGCCCCACATACGCCTTGAGATCTGTCCAGGCGGGCAGGACGTTGCCCGTCTCCTTCAGGCTGAGGGCCACCGCATCGCGCGGCGCGACCCGGTTGAGGGCGTCCATCGCCCGCAGTTCGGCGCTCGGCTGGAAGAGCGGGCGATCCGCCGTCAGGACGGTGAAGGTCGCCCCCAGCCAGAGCAGGAACGCTGTTGGCAGGGTCAGCGCCAGCAGCGCGGCCCGCGCCCGCCGGTAGGCCCGCCGTCGAGGGAAGGCCAGGCGCAGCCCGGCGGCGGCCAGGATGCCCAGCGGGACGATGGCCCCTTCCAGCAGGCGGCGCTGCACGTTGACCGGCAGATAGACCAGGACGGGCGCGGCGATCACCCAGGCCGCCAGCAGCAGGTGAGGCGGACTCCCGCGCCGCCACGCCCAGCGCCAGCCAATCGCCGCCGGAGCCGCCAGCGCCGCGTAGCCGAAGACATAGTGCAGCGGGTGCGGCGATGGCAGCCGGTTCTGCGCCGACCACGTGCTCAGCACGTCGCTGCCCAGGAAGGCCGCGCCGCTGACGATCAGCAGCGGCAGCGTGACTAGCGCCGCGACCACCGCCGGCCAGAACAGCGCCCAGGGGAAGCGCCGCGCCCGTCTCCAGGCGGCCAGCCCCCACGCGCCGAGCACAGCGTAGATCACCGCCAGGTAGAATGGCACGCACAACCCCATCACCGTCCAGCACAGGCCGGCGCCGAGCGCCCAGCGGGGCCAGCCGCGCGGAGC
>JAGPFT010000407.1 GCA_018056405.1 Anaerolineae bacterium | reverse complement strand
AGCCAATCCAGCGCGTCCGACGTATCCGGCGGTGGCACGACAGCCCCGGCCTCTGCCCGGTACCGCTCGCCGAGCGCAGAGTCGGTGCTGGCAGAAAGCTCGCGCAACCAGTCGGGCATGTCTGCGCTCGCAGCGTCCGCCGCAGCGACCGCCCGGCGGTCGAAATCTTCCGGCTCCAGCGGCTCGAACCGCTCGACGAAATCCTCGATCTCCGCTTCCTCGCTGGCGTGAGGAGGCGGCGTCTGTTCGAGATCGAGGTCGGGGAAGGGGATGTCTTCCGGGGCGAGAATGCGGTCGTCGTCCGCCGGCTCGCCGGTCATCCAGGCGGGCAGCGCACCCTCATCCGTCTCCTCTGGGGGCAGCGCCTCTGGGGGCGTTTCGCCTGCGTCCAGGCTCGCGCCGAGCGCCTGCCAGTCAATGGTCTCCGCGTCGGAAGCGCCCCGGAACCAGTCTGGTACGTCCGGCTCGGATGGCGCGGAAGCGGGCGCTGTTTCGGGCGCGGCCGGCTCTTCCAGCGGGCCGGTGGACAGGTCCATGCGGCGCAACCAGTCCGGCGCTTCCTCCGCCTGTTCTTCCAGCCCCAGGAACCAGCCCGGCATAAATTCCGGCCCTTCGCCGGTCGCTGCGTCGGGCGCGGGCGGAGTGGGCGGCGTCTCGTCAAGCTGCTCGAACCAGTCGGGGACTTCTTCGAGCAGGCGCTCTTCGGGTGTCTTCTGCGCCTCGGCTGCCAGCTCGCGCTGCTCGCGCTCCCATTCCTCGTAGGTCTGCGCCGGGGGCGGTTCGCTCTCTTGCGGCGACTCGGCGAGCAGCCAGTCGGGGAGCAGGCTCTCGTCCTGCGCGGGAAGCTCCTCGGCTGCACCGGCAGTGAGCCAGTCCGAGAAGGGCTGCTTCTCGGACTCGTCCGGCTGCGGCGCTGGCCGCTCAGGAGATTCGCCGGAAGCGTCCAGCCAGGTCAGGTCTTCCTCAGGAGCGGCAGGCACCTGGCGGCTGTACCCGGCAGCCTGGCCGAAGGCGTTCAGCCAATCTTCGCCGGCGGGGGAGGACGGCAAGGCGTCGGGGGCAGCAGGTTCCTGCTCCCCGGCCAGCCAGTCGAGCGTCTCCAGGTCGTCGGGCACGTCGGGGGGGCCTTCCCAGGGTGCGGGGGAAGCGCGCCGATCTTCGTAGATGGACGGCCTGATCCCGCCAAACTCGTCCCAGGGGGCCGGCCCCGACCCGCCTGCCTCTGGCGCACCAGGCGAAAGGCCAGCGAACTCCTCCCAGGGCGCGCGCGGTGAGGCCAATCCGCCGACCGGCTCATCGGGCTGATCTGGCAGCAGGTCATCTTCAAAGTGCTTCGGATCGTCCGGCATAGTCTTCTTGTCCCGCTCTCACAAGCCTGCCCCCCTCAGAGGTACGTACAAAACCCGTCAGGTGGGGGCGCTGCTCTGCTGCGCCCCGGTTTACCTCACCCCCAGCCTCGCTACGCCCGGCTTGCCCCCTCTCCAAGGTGGAGAGGGGGCGGCGAGGCCCGCGTCAGTGGGCCGAGCGGGGGTGAGGTCCGTAGGGGCGTATCGCAATACGCCCCTACCCTTCGCACGTACCCCCCATCAGCCCCGGATCGAGCGATCCTGGCCGGTCAGCACGCGCACGCCGGCGGCCACCGTACCCAGTCCCACGCCGATGAGGATGCCGCGCGCCCCGGCGCTCACCGGCACGCGCACCAGCCACGCGCGCACGTCGGCCAGGGCTTCGGTTTCTTCGAGCGGAATCCAGCCCACCAGCGCCACCAATACCGCCAGAGTGAACAATACCGACCACACTGTGACCTGGCGGCGCATCAGGCGGTAGGCGGCGTAGACCAGGAAGAAGACCAACAGCCCGGCCAGCGCCGACTCCAGGCTGACCTGCACCGCCTCGAACGCCCGCGCACTCATCTGCTCGCCTTCCAGGTCGCCCGACCACACTTCGGCGCGGTCGAGGATACGCAGCGCGATCACGCCCGCCGCTGCCAGCAGGGCCAGCAGGCTATACGGCCAGCCGCGCTCAGAGCGGGCCAGGCGGCCCAGGTGCACCGCCAGCAGGTTGAATACGCCCACAAACACCGCAACCGCCGCGATCACTGTGACCAGGCGCAGCATGAGCGCGGCGAAATCCGCCGCTGGCGTCCCCCAGTTGCTGGACAGGCCGACGAGCATGGCCACGCCCACACTGATGACGATGAGCGACGACAGGAAGTGGAGCAGGCGATGGTTGTTCACGAGACCCCCTCAGAGGCCATTTTGCCCCCCATCCCTGCGCCCTTCCCCCACAAGGGGGGAAGGGAAAAGCACTCACTCTTGGCCCCTCCCTCCTTGTGGGGGAGGGATTAGGGATGGGGGGTCAGACGGCGCTCCCAAGCCGCATGATGGCTTCGCATTGTTCTTTCCGCTGTGCGCGCCGGGCTAGATCGCTTGCAGCGCGACGGCAATGATGCTCAGGATGACCAGCCAGCGCAGCACATCCTGCGCCAGGACGCTGCCGCGCTCCAACGCCGTGCCGCCCAGATAAGCCGGGCCAGCATACAGTTCCTCGCCGAGCAGCACTTCGCGCGCCTGGGCGAAGGCGACTGCCTGCCCTTCCAGCAGATCGCTGTGGGCGATCACCGTCTGGCTGTGGCGCAGCGCGCTCTCGCCCAACAGGGCCAGAGTGCTGCCGAAGCGCCCTAACAGGATATTGCTGTCAGCGTCCAGGTCGGCGGACAGGCTGGCGGCCCCCGCCGCGAACGCCAGCCCCGCCGGGTACCAGGCGGCGGCGCTGCTGCGGTAATAGTCCATTGTCCGGCGGTAGAGGTACGCGCGGCGCAGCGTATCTTGCGCCAGCGGGAGCGTCATGGGGCTGGTCAGCGTCAGCAGCGGGAGCTGGCGGCTGATCGCCAGCCGCTCGCTCATACGGTAGGCGATCTCCGCCGACACCAGCGCCGTGATCGTGCTGGTGCTGCCCAGCGCGCTGTCGCCCAGCGAGATATGGACGCGCTTGGCGCTCTCCACTGCGTCAGCAGCCAGCACGGGCAGCGTCTCGTAGGCGCGGATGGGGCGTAAGTGCACGGTGAAGCGCCGCACGATGAAACGCCCGGCCATCATCGCCGCGAACGTGATGGCAACCACGACCCAGATTAGCTCGCTGTCGTTAATCATCTGTCCGCCTCATCTTGCGCGGTCGCCAGCCGCTCGCGCAGCCAGGCCACGCCACCAGGCGCGTCGAGCACGCGCGCCAAGTCAGCAACCGCGTCGCGCGGCAGCACCAGACCCAGTGCCGGCTGCGCCACCCACAACGCCTGCGCGCCCAGCGGAGCGAACGGCTCCGCTGCGTCCAGCAGGGCTGCTATCAGCCCGCCCAGGCCCGCCGCCTGCAGGCGTGCGCCCCAGGGGGCCAGGCGCTTGGCCAAGCGCTCGGCGTCAGGAAGCTGCTCAACAGGTGCCATAGTGCCAGTATAGCACAGCGCCCATTGTGGAGAAAATGGGACGAATGGGCAGTTGGTTTTTGGTAGTTGGTCATTAGTTGTTGGCAGGGCGCTGCATTCTCGGCGTCTGGGCGGCGACAGACTTCGGAAGTCTTGCGTCGTGGACCCCGCGCCGCAGGGTCCAGGAACGACCAGTTGCCAGGGGAGGTCAGAACTACTCCCTCAACGCCTCCCCCCGCAATCTCCCATCCA
>JAGPFT010000406.1 GCA_018056405.1 Anaerolineae bacterium | reverse complement strand
CTTCGGAAGTCTGGCGTTCGAGCGCCTGCACGGGTAGGGGCGGGTTTGCAAACCCGCCCCTACAAACGGTTCAGGGGACGGACAGCAGTGTGAGAAGCATTGAGATGGCGACCGATCACCCTCACCCCCAGCCTCGCCACGCTCGGCTCTTCCCCCTCTCCGTTGACGGAGAGGGGGCGACGAGGCGCGCCAGCGCCGAGTGGGGGTGAGGTAAAGCGGGACATAGCAACTCATTTCTTCAATTCCTACCTGGGATTACTCATTCCGCAATCCGCAATCCGCAATCCGCAATGTGGTCATGCCTAGCCCTTGACCGCTCCCTCGGTCAGGCCGCTGACGAAGAAGCGCTGGAAGGTGAGGATCAGGACGACGATGGGGATAGCGCCGATCAGCGCGCCCGCCGAAAAGACACCCCACTCGCGGTTGAAGCTGTCGCTGATAAAGCGGTTGAGGCCGATGGCCAGCGTCTGCACGTCCTTGTCCTTGAGCAGCGTCAGCGAGATGATCACGTCGCCATAGGTGCCGATGAAGGACAGGATGCCCACCACCGCCAGCACCGGACGCACCAGCGGCATGATGATCCGCCAGAAGATCAGCCAGTCCGACGCGCCGTCAATGCGCGCCGACTCGTCCAGGTCGCGCGGGATGGAGTCGAAAAAGCCCTTCATCAGCCAGGTGTTGATGCCCAGCGCCCCGCCCAGGTAGACCAGGATCAGCCCGCCGTGCGTGTTCAGCCCCAGCCAACTCACGTGGCGACCGATGGTCTGGATGAGCAGGAAGGTGGCGACGATGGTCAGCGAGTTGGGGAAGACCTGGACGATGAAAACGGTCAGCATCAGGTTGCGCCGCCCCCGGAAGCGAAAGCGCGAGAAGGCATAGGCGCTGATCGCGCTGATCAGGACGGTCAGCAGGGCCGTGATCGAGGCCACCTTGATCGAGTTCCACATCCAGGTGGCGAAGGGATGGATGTTGCTGGTCAGCAGCTTATCGTAGTTGCCCAGGCCAGAGGCACGAGGGATGAGCCGCTGCGTATTGAGCGTGCCCGTCTCGTCAAACGATGCCGACGCAATCCACACAATCGGGAAGAAGGCGAAAAACAGCGCCAGAGCGATGAGGACCAGCCGGCCCAGGTAGTTCAGCCAGCGGTCGCGGGCCATCTTGTTCTGCATGATGTAGCTGAGGCTAGACATTTTCCGAGATCTCCTCCCACGACTGCGTGAAGCGGAAGTTGAAGAAGGTGATCAGGGCGACCATCAGGAAGATGACCAGGCTGATCGTTGAGGCGAACCCATAGTCCGCGCCGCGCCCGCTGCCGAAGGCCAGCTCGTAGGTATAGGTGATCAGGATGTCGCTGTGCCCGGCGGGTTGGTCAGGCGAGATGGGCGGGCCGCCTTTGTTGAATAGCTCGACGATGGTGAAGTTATTGAAGTTGAAGGCGAACGAGGCGATCAGCAGCGGGCCAACGGCCACCAGCAGCAGGGGCAGCGTCAGGTGGCGGAACTGCTGCAAGGCACTCGCCCCATCCACGCGCGCCGCCTCGTAGATGTCGCCGGGCAGCGATTGCAGCGCGCCAGTCGTGATCAGCATCATGTAGGGGAAGCCCAGCCAAAGCTGAATGAGCAGGATGGCTACCTTGACCCAGCCGGCGCTGGAAGTCCAGCGCGGGCCGGCGTCAACGCCGAACACATCCACAATGGCCTTGTTGATCACGCCCAACTGCTCGTTGAGCAGCCCCTTCCACACCAGCACGCTGATGAAGGCGGGCATGGCGTAGGGCACCAGCAGCAGCGTGCGCAACACAGCACGCCCCGGCGTGAACTTCACGTTGAGCAGCAGCGCCAGGAACAGCCCAAACCAGAAGGTGATGAACACCGTGAAGAAAGCGTGGCCAAACGTCCACAGAAAGACGCGGATGAACGGCCCGCGAATCTTCTCGTTCTCAATCAGCCGCTTGAAGTTGTCCAGCCCGATGGTGACATAGTAGCCGGGGCGGATAACATCTAGCACCTGGCCTTCGGCGTTGGTCACCTGGCCCTGCGCATTCTTGTGCGGCCCATCTACCGGCGTATAGGTGCCTCTCACGGCCTTGTAGGTCACGCCGGTCTCCCGATCATACAGGGTGCCGTCGTCGTTGAGCACGTACTTGGCTTCGAAGCGCCCGGCCTGCTTGGTCGGGTTCTTCGGGTTGAGCATGAAGGTGTTGTCGTCTTCGCCGAACTGAATCTTGGCCAGCACGCTATCGAGGATGGCGATGGTCTTGGCGAAGGGGACGCGCTCCCAACCGGGCAGGCCGGTGGGGATGCCGTCTTCGTCCAGCGTGTTGTCGCCGAGGTCTACTTCGCTGGCGGGCGTGACGCTCCCCGGCTCGGCGAAGATGGCTTCGCCCTCACCGTCGGTGGGGATCAACCACAACGCCCAACGACTGGGGTCTTCCTGGGATTGGAACGCCGTCCAGGTATAGGTTTGAGCGTCTTCGGGCAAGAAAGTACGGCTGAGCAACACGTCTTCCGCCTGGACGCGCGTCAGCAGATTGCCGTCTTTATAGTTGGTAAAGGCCACATAAAGAGTGAAGATGGTGGGATAAATGATCATCAGGATCAACAGCGCCAGACCGGGGGTGAACCAGCGGTAAGGGTACATTCCCTCGAAGAGAAAGGCGACGTTGATCCCCAGCGTGATCACAGCGATGAAGATCGCCAGGATGTATTCGCCGTCGTTGATAAGGCGCGCGGCAAACCAGATGGCAAAAGCATCAATGAGCGCCAGCCCGGACAGGCGCAGGATAGTCACCACGAGCGAGCGTGACGAAAACAGCGCGGCGGGCAGGCGAGAGGGTGCACCTGGAGCAGCTTTCGCGGTTGCCATTACTCTCTCCGCGCCGCATCACATGGATGTCCGGCCCGGTGCGGCGCGCTTCTCCTTTCGGCGGGTGGCCGTTCTTTCCAAAAGGGCCGGCAGCACGCTGCCGGCCCCTGTGCGAGCCTCTCTAGAGGCTGTTATGAACTTCAGAGAATTCCCCCCATCCCTGACCCCTCCCCCACGCTGCGCGGAGGGAGGGGAACACTCTCCTGGCGACACCCCTTCCCTCATTTCGGGGGAAGGGGCCGAAGGAGGGGGGCCAAAACACCGCCAGAAAGTGCATCACACGCTCTAAGCTAAAGAGCGATGGAACGAGGCGGAGCGGGGCATCACTCGCCAGCCGCTGCCGCGCGAATGGTCTCCGCCGCCGCCCTGGCCAGCTCCGCCGCGTCCTGATCCGGGTTCTGCATGGCCAGGGTGATAGCGTCAGTCCAGGCCGTCCACACCGCCGACATGGCCGGGATGGCCGGCATCGGCTGGCCCACTGCACCCGCAGCCGTCAGACCAGCCAGGTACGGATCCTCAACCCGCTCGGCTGCCGCCAGATGCGCCGGCGTCCGGTTACCCTTCTCGTACAGCGCGTATTGCACGTCTTCAGTGGCCACCCACTCGGTCAGGAACGCCTGAGCCAGCAGCGGGTTCTCGCTGAAGGCGCTGACCATGAAGGCCTGCACGCCCAGGAACGGACGGCCAGGATCACCGTTCGGGCCAGCGGGGAGCGCAGCGATCCCGAAGGGCACGCCCGCCGTCTGGAAGCGATCCAGGTTCCAGGGGCCGGTGATGTACATGGCCGCCTTGCCATCCTGGAACAACGCCTCAGCGTCGCCGCCT
>JAGPFT010000405.1 GCA_018056405.1 Anaerolineae bacterium | reverse complement strand
CGACGCCAGGACGCGCGACATCCCGGTGGTCGTGCTGACGGCGAAGGATGTGCGCCGCGACGAGCGCGAGCGGCTGCTCGGCCAGATCATCTCGCTGTTTCAGAAAGCGACCCTGGATCGCCGGGCGCTAATCGCCTCGGTGGATGAGACGCTTGGTGAGCAGTGAGAGCGCGCGAACAAGAGAGTGGCCAGGATCATCCTGGTGGTGGGGCGTGGAGCGTGCGTATGGCATACCGCATTCTGTACATCGAGGACAATTTCCAGAACAAGCGTCTGGTGCGCAAGATGCTGCAGGCGCGCGGCTTCGAGGTGCTGGAAGCGGACGACGGGCTGACCGGCGTCGAGGTGGCGACCAGAGAGCTACCCGACCTGATCCTGATGGACATCAGCCTGCCGGGGATTGATGGCGTCGAAGCCACGAGCCGCCTGAAGGCGCGCCCCGACACCGGGCCGATCCCCATCATTGCCCTGACCGCCAATGCCATGCGCGGCGACCGCGAGCGGTTTCTGGCGGCGGGCTGCGACGATTACCTCTCCAAGCCGATCAGCACCGCCGAGCTACTGGAGAAGTTGCACCGGCACCTGCGCGACGGGCAGGGCTGAGCGCCGGGAATTGCGGATTGCGGATTGCGAATTGCGAAATCGTTGCAGTGGCACCGGCGCGACAGATGGTGTTAAGAGGCCGTTTGAGAAGTTGCTTCCCCCCACCCGAACCCCCTGTCAGGGGTAGGTTTTCAACGGTTTGAACGGAGCGCGTAGAGATGCTCTTCGCTCAGAGAATTAAAAACCTACCCCTGCAAGACCCGAACCCCTCCCCCACAAGGAGTTCAGGGGCAGACAGCACCGTGAGAAGCATTGAGAGGGCGACCGATCAACCTCACCCCCTGGCCTCGCTACGCTCGGCTCTTCCCCCTCTCCGTTGACGGAGAGGGGGCGGCGAGGCGCGCCAGCGCCGAGCGGGGGTGAGGTCAAGTGAAGAGCCGCCCCAGACTATCAGCTGATCTCAACGCCTATTCGCCCCTCAACTCGCAAGCAGGAAGGGACCTGGGGTGCGCGCTTTTCTCCCTTCCCCCGGCATAGACTTCCGAAGTTTTCGAAAACTTCGGAAGTCTGGCGAGAGCGCATGTGATATGCCCCCTACACGCCTCACCTCCCTCAATCCCCCCCTCCAGCCGAGCTAGGGGGACGATCTGGCAGGCGGTTCTCCCCTTCCCCTGGCTTTGCTGGGGGAAGGGGTCGAGGGATAGGGGCGTTCTGGCGATTGCCCGATGACTTGTTCGTGGACCTCTAGGCAATTGTGGGCGCATTCGCTTTTTGGGGCAGTGATCTTGAGCCGCTGAGATGACGAGGGCGCGGAGGGGAAAGTCGGAAAAGCTCTGAGGCTTTCTCTGCGACCACTGCGCGCTCTGGGATGGACCGGTTGAGAAGCCCGCTGCGCGGGTGTACCTCACCCCTCAATCCCCTCTCCACACGCGGAGAGGGGACTGAGCCAGATACTTACTCCCCCTCTCCGTATATGGAGAGGGGGCCGGGGGGTGAGGTCTGCAACCGATCTCTGCACCTGCCCCCAAATCCGAATGCACCCGGCAATTGTTCCCCTCAGCGCGCTGGCGCGATTCATGATAAGATACAGTCACTGGTAGCAGGTTCGCGCGGGCCGCAACGCCTGGTCAGGGCCGTATGGCGCTGGTCGCCGCTCAGAGGGCGTGGCAGAGCGCGAGAGCAGGGGGCAGTCATGAGCAGAGCACTAGGGCGATGGATGATCATCACGGCGCTGTGTGCGGCCTTGCTGGGCGGCTTGTGGGCTGCCAGCCCGCCGCTCAGCGAAGCGCGCGGCGCGTCGTGGACGGTCAGCGTCTTCAACAACCCCAACCTGTCCGGCGGCCCGATCTGGGTCGGGCTGTCGCCCAGCATCAATTACACCTGGGGCGCTGGCGCGCCGGTCATTGGGGGGGCGGCGACGGGCGCGCCCGCCGACAACTTCTCGGTGCGCTTCACGTCGTCGGTCTTCTTCACGGCGGGCAATTACCGCTTCACCGTCCAGGTGGACGACGGCGCGCGGCTGTATGTGGACGGCCTGCTGTTGATCAATCACTGGGAGTCTGGTTTTGGCTTCCGCACCTTCCAGGCCGACTACAACTTCCTCACCGATGGCCTGCACACGATCACCGTCGAGATGTTTGACGCGACGGGTGACGCGACGATCATCGCCAGTTGGGCGCTGGCAGTGGGGCCGCTGGTGACGCCGACGCCGACCTATGTGGGCGTGCCCTGGTACGCGGAATTCTTCAACGGGCTGGACCTGGCCGGGCCGGTGATCTTCACCACGACCTACGCGCCGAGCGGCCTCAACAACACCTGGGGCCAGGGGTCGCCGGGCGGCGCGGTGCCGGTGGACAACTGGTCGGCGCGCTTCATCCGCACCCTCAACGTGCCGTCCGACCTGCCGGAGGGCGTCTACACCTTCTACGCCCGCGCCGATGACAATTTCCGCTTCTTTATAGACGTAACCCCCATCTTCGATTATTGGGACACGTTCGCCAATACCCAGACCTACACGGCGACGGTGACGCTGCTCAACGGCCCGCACACGCTCAAGGTGGAGTACCGCGAGCGCGAGCTAGACGCCTCTGTATTCCTCACCTGGACGCCGCCCAACGCCCAGAATCCGGTGCTGCCGCCCGACGGCGCGCCGGATGGACAGGGCGGCGGTGGCGTGGTGCCCACCGGCATCACGGCGACGGTCAACGTGTCGCTGCTCAACCTGCGCAGCACGCCAGCGCTCACCGCGCCGATCCTGACCAAGCTCAAGAAGGGCGAGACGTACCCCGTGACCGGACGCAGCGCCGACGGCGCGTGGGCGCGCCTGCTGGCCGGCACGACGACCGGCTGGGCCTGGGCGCAATACCTGACCTTCAGCGGCGATTTCAACGCGGTGCCCGTCGTGGATACCGGCATTGCCCCGCCGGCAGCGCCTCAGCCGACCGGCGTGCGCGGGCGGGTGCTGGGCAACCTGCGCATCCGCGAAGCGCCGACCACCCGCTCCAAGCAGCTTGGGGTGATACCCTGGGGCGCGGAAATGGACCTCCTGGGCAAGAATCGCGGGCACTCGTGGTATATGGTCAGCTACGGCGGGGTTGTCGGCTGGTCCTATGCTCCCTGGATCAAAATCATCCAGGGCACCTTCGATGCGCTGCCCTACACCGACGGCACGCAGCCGGAATATGAGCCGCCGCCCGCGACGCAGGGCATCGTCGTGCAGGCGTATGGCAACATGCGCATTCGCAGCGGGCCGGGCCTCCAATACCCGCAGATCGGGCGCGCCCTGTGGGGGGCGCGGGTGCAGGTGCTCGGACGCAGCCCGGACGGTCTGTGGTACAAGATACAGCATGGCAGCGTGACCGGCTGGAGCTACGCAGCATGGTACCGCGTCGTGCAGGGGGACATCAGCGCCGCGCCGATTGTGGCACAGTGACGCCTCCATCTCACAGTTAAGTTCTGTTCAGCGCCCCAGATGGGTTCCGTGCCCGCCGGGGCGCTGTGTTGGTGCGTCGCGGCCAGCCTCACTCCCGCTCGGCCCCCTCTCCATGTTGCTATAGCTTTACCCACAAGTGCCCCTCATCCCCCGGCCCCTTCCCCCGCGCTGCGCGGAGGGAAGGGAGAAAAGCGCGCACTCCAGGCCCCTCCCCCTTGT
>JAGPFT010000404.1 GCA_018056405.1 Anaerolineae bacterium | reverse complement strand
TTTTGCCGCCCTGCGTGCAACCCTCCTCTACGCCGGTTCTTTGCCTGAAGGGTGGCCCTACTCAGTTATCAACAGGTCTCACATGCTGGTTTGTTTTAACATGATCGTATCCCTCCCCAAATATGGCGGTGACTGGCGCTGATTCTATCCCCTATATAGGGGAATCTACCTATCGCAGCATCCCCATTGCCCCGCCGAGATTCCCCGCCTATGCAAAGCGTGCCCAGGTTATCAACGACCTGTTGATAGACAATCCAGCGACACACAGGCCCCTCCATATCTGGGGGGACATGCGCCTGCCACAGACAGATATTGGTGGCAAAGGGCGTCCCCGCCAGCGCGCGATTCGGGGCGAGTCAAAACTGTGGACAACCGCGCCAGTTATCCACAAGGGGAGTCAACACCTGCACACAGGCAGTTCCGCGCGATGTGGGAATCTCGTGGGAAATCCCTGGGGGGTGCGGCAAGCACACCAGCCACATATACCGGGCAAAGGCTGCGCTAGCCAGCCTGAAGCGCTTCGCCGCGTGCTCTTATTGACATCTCCACAGGCTCTACTGCTACGACTACTTTTATTATAGAGAGAGAGCTGAGGATATTTTTCTCTTGGGGCTGAGCTGCGACCGGTTATCCTTCAGGAATAGACAGCGGTGTGAGAAGCATTGAGAGGGCGACCGATCACTCTCACCCCCTGGCCTCGCTGCGCTCGGCCTGCCAGCGCCGAGCGGGGGTGAGGTCAGGCGAAGCGCGCACCAGCCCCCCAGCCGGCCTTAATGCCTGTCCTCCTGGACGATCACCCGGTGGGGTAATCGAGCAGCAGCACATCCAGCGCCAGGCGCGTGTTGGCGTTCTTGCCCAGGAAGTCGAGCGTGCGCGAGGTGGCCACCAGCGCGCGCTCCGCCTGTTCGCGCCCGGCAACGCGCGCCAGTGCCGCGATCTGCCCGGCGCGGTCGTAGTTGGTGATCGGGGCGCGACTACCGCTGGCTACCAGCAGCACGTCGCGCCAGAAACCTTGCCAGATTGCCAGCACGTCAAGCAGCCCCGGCTTGTCCAGCGACATGCGCTCCACCAGCGCGAAGCGCTCGCGGCGGTTGGCGGCCAGGATGCCGTCCAGCGTGGTCAGCGCCTCGTGACGCAGGTCCAACTCGGCGGGATCGGTCAGCGCGCGGATGGCCCAGCCGATGCGCCCGCCGGAGAGTTGGGCGAGCGTCTGGGCGGTCTCTGGCGGGGCGGCGAAGTGCTGCTCCAGCGCCATGCGCACGGTCTGGATCGGCAGCGGGCGCAGGTGCAGCGGCTGGCAGCGCGAGACAATCGTCGGCAGCAGCAGGTCGGCGGAGGTCGCCGTCAGCAGCAGCACCACGTCCGGTGACGGTTCCTCCAGCGTTTTCAGCAGGGCGTTGGCCGCTGCCGGATTCGCCAGGTGGAAATCGAGCAGGATGGCCACGCGGTAGCGCGCCTCGAACGGGCGCAAGGCGAGCGTCTGTTGCAGGGCGCGCACCCGGTCAATCTTGAGCGCCCCGCCCGCCGTCTCCGCCTCGACGACGGTCAGGTCGGGGTGGGCGTTGCGGGCGATCAGCGTGCAGGCGCGGCACTGACCGCAGGGCGGAGTTGGCCCCGTGCAGTTGAGCGCGGCGGCGAAGGTGTGGGCCAGCGTCGTCTTGCCGATCTGCTCCGGGCCGGTGAACAGGTAGGCGTGACGGGTGCGCCCGTAGCGCAGGGCGCGGGCCAACTGCGCGACTGCCCACTCATGCCCGATGACGGGCCACTGCGTCCCTTCGCCCCCGTTCATACGCGCTCCGTGCTTCGTGGTGATCGGTTGTTAGTGATTGGTTCTTGGTGAAAGCCGCTCCACGAGAGATGCTTAACTAACAACCAGCAACCCACAACCCATAATCAGCTTCACCGGAGGTGCGTGCAAAACCTGTCAGGCAACAGGGTCGCGCTCCTTAGCTTCACCCCTGCTTGGCGCTGGCGCGCATCGCCGCCCCCTCTCCACGTCGCGGAGAGGGGGCAAGCTGAGCGCAGCGAGGCTGGGGGTGAGGCTACTGCCAGTGTCCCACGTATCACTGACAACCTTTGCACACACCCCTTCACCGTCAGAACCCGATGTAGTTGTGCGGGTCCAGGGCGTTCCAGTTGGCATCGCGGATCTCGAAATGCAGGTGCGTGCCGCTGCTGTTGCCGGTGTCGCCCACCCCGCCGATCACATCGCCAACGCCGACTTTCTGGTTGCAGCGCACCGAGACGCGCGACAGGTGCCCGTAGAGGCTGAAGGTCGAGCCGTGCGCGATGACCACCACGTTGCCATAGCCGGTGCTGTTCCAGCCGGCATAAACAACCGTGCCTGCGCCCGCCGCGTAGACCGGCTCGCCGGTGTTGGCCGACAGGTCTACGCCCGTGTGCCCGCCGGGATCGAAGCCACGCACCCACTTGTAGTTGTCCAGCGGGCGGCGGCTCCAGGGCGGCGAGCCGCCGCTGACCTCGGCGGTGCAGCCCCACAGGACATACGTGCCGCTGATCGCTCCGTCCGCCCCAACGGTGACGGCCATTGGCTGGGGTAGGAATAGCTCGCGCTCGCCCTCTCCGCCGGGCACCACCACGCGCAGCCCCGGTACGAGCACGGTCTCCGGCGTGGAGCCAAACAGGTCGTTGTACTCTGAGTCAATGATGGCGTAGGGGTCAACCTTGTACTGCTCGGCCAGGTCGGCGATGCGGATCGGCTCGGTGACTTCGTAATAAACGCCGTCTTCGGGCAAGATGTTGAGTTGTACGCCGGGGCGCAACGGGTTGTATTTGCTGCTCTTGTTCGACCAGATGAGCGTATAGAAGTCTTCCAGCCCGAACTGCTCGGCGATGCTTTGCAGCGTATCGCCGTCCTTGACCGTGTACTGGATGACCTGCGTGCGCGCGGTCGCTGGACGGATGGTGAAAGGCGCGCTCTGGCGCACCAGGGCATCGCCGGCGGGACGGGCGGGCACGGGGGTCAGCAGGGCGGCGGCGATCTCATCGGCGGCGGCAGTCGGGTAGAGCAGCCCGGCAAGGGGCGCCGGCACGCCAGCGACGGCGGCGGGCGTCGTCGTGGGGTGCGGCGTAGGCGTCTGCGAGGGACCCAGGGCGATGCTATCCTGCGCAGTGCCCTGGGCGAGCGGGGCCTCTGGCGCGCCCTCATCGTCCCCTCCCAGCCAGACCAGCGCTGCCAGCGCCGAGAGGGTCAGCGCGCCCAGCAGCATCACCACGGTCATGAGGCGCTGCATCCAGGGCGACCCGGCGAGGCGGGCGCGTGTGGGCGAGGTGTCGTCGGCGCTGACCGGCGGCTCGTCGGCGCGCAACGGCTGTTCCAGGCTTACGCGGCGGCTGGGGCTGGTATCGTCGTCGGTGATGGGGGGTTCTTCTGCGCGCAGCCGCTCTTCGAGCGAGAGAGGTTGGCGCGGCTTGGTGTCTTCCGGGGTGATCTCCGGTTCTTCAATCATGGCTCTACGGCTCCCTGTCCCTCCTACTACCGATACCCCCCAGTCCGGGCGGGGATCGTACCGCAGGCCCTGTGAATGTGCAATCGCGTGGCGGCGAAACGGGTGCATTCGGATATTGGGGCAGGTGCAGAGATCGGTTGCAGACCTCACCCCCCGGCCCCCTCTCCATATACGGAGAGGGGGAGTAAGTATCTGGCTCAGTCCCCTCTCCGCGTGTGGAGAGGGG
>JAGPFT010000403.1 GCA_018056405.1 Anaerolineae bacterium | reverse complement strand
GTTGGCGTGGAACAAGGCATCGCGCACCTGCTCCATCTGGCCGGCGGGCAGGTCATCCACCCGCGCCAGCGTGTCGAGCAGGGCCGTGATCTGCTCGTGCTCCTGGCGGCGCACCGCCTCGTACTGACTGAGCAGCTTGCCCGGCAGCGAACTCTTCACTTCCACCCGTCACCTGCCCTTCGCGGGGCGCACCGGCCGGCCCTACGCCGACACAGCAGGCATCAGCACGCCGGGGACATAATCGCGCAGGATCGAGCCACCGATGAACTCGCGCAGCAGTGAGTTATCCGGCACCAGCCTGGTATCCATGGTCATCAGCCAGCCCAGGATGGACAGCAGGCGGCGCGCCTCAATGTAATGGGGTTGGCGCGGCTCGATCTGCAACAGCAGCGGCTCCGCCATCGGGCGCAGCACGGCCAGCTCGTACAGCAACGCTGAGTTGAACATGACATCGGCATTCTCTTGATAGGGGAAGATGTTGCGCTTCTCGCCGCGCCGCACGCTCTCCCAGCGCGAGAGCGTATCCAGGGCCGAATAGCCGCGCGTCCATGCGTCGCGGACAATGCGCCGGATCAGGCGCACATCGGTCGTGGGGACACGGTTGTGCCGGTCAATGTTCACCTGCGTCAGCGCCGACACATAGACGCGATACAGCCGCTCGGTGGGCAGGGACTGCACCAGGCGCGGGTTCAGCCCGTGAATGCCCTCGATGATCAGGACTTGGTCTTTGGAGAGCGTGATCGCCTCTTCCTCAAAAGAGCGCAGCCCGGTCTTGAAATTGTAGTGCGGGATGTGCACCGGCTCGCCGGAAGTGAGGGCCAGAAGCTGCTCGTTGAAAAGAGGCAGGTCTACCGCTTCCAGCGCCTCGAAGTCGTACTCGCCCGTCTCGTCGCGCGGCGTCAGATGGCGCTCGACGAAGTAACGATCCATCTCCAGCGTGTAAGGATGCAGTCCGTGTGCCATAAGCTGCACGGCCAACCGCTTGGAGAATGTAGTCTTGCCCGATGACGACGGCCCGGCGATGAGCACGATGCGCAGCCCGTCGTGGTGACGGGCCGAGATGCGCCCGGCAATGTTGGCGATGTGCTGCTCGTGCAGCGCCTCGTTGACCAGCACCAACTCGCGGGCGCGCCCATCGCGGATCGCCTGGTTCAGGTGGCCAATGTCTTCCACGCCGAGCAGGGTCAGCCATTCTTCGGTCTGGCGGAAGACCTCGGTAAGCTGCGGCGATTGGGTGGGCGGGCGGATAATGTTCGGGCTTTCGCGGCGCGGGTATTGCAGGATGAAGCCGTCATCTTCGGGCAGGACGTTGAACAGGGTCAGGTAGCCGGTGTGCGGCACCATGTACCCGTAGAAGTAGTCGGCCTCCCCGCGCAGCTTGTAGATGGTCAGGTAGTCCTTCTGGCGGAATTCGAGCAGCCGCACCTTGTCATCGTCGCCGCATTGCTCGAACATCCGCCGCGCCTCGTCCAGCGGAATGCGATGCCGGGTGATCGGGTCGCAGGCGGCGACGATCTCGCGCATTCGTTGCTTGATCGCTTCCAGTTCCTCCGGCGTGAAAGGAGGCCGCCCGCGCACCTTGCAGAAGAACGCCCCGCTGGGCAGCGCGTAGTCTATGATCACCTGTGTTCCAGGGAACAGCTCCGCCGCCGCGACAGTCAACAAGAAAGCCAGGGAGCGCCGATAGATGCGGCTGCCGTCTCCCGAATCGGTGCGCACAAGCTCCACGCAGACATCGCGCGTCACCGGCATGGTTAGTTCGCGCAGCGAGCCATCCACAATGGCCGCAACGGTCAGCGCGCCATCGGTCATCTGCCGGCGTTCGTAGGCATGGACATACGCCTCAAGCGGCGTGCCAACGGGCGCTTCAAGCAGGGTGCCATCTGGAAACCTCACCTGCGCGTAAGTGCGCGGCGTCGCTTCCCGGATCACAGACAGGTCTTCGATCATCTATACTCACTCACCATACGATAGAGCCAACAAATGGTTGCAGCGCTCGTCCAGCCAGAATCATGACAGGCGCAGAACCGCGCCGCTTCGCGCCGGCAGCGTGACAGCAACCCTGCCCCCCTCGACCACCGCGCACCCTTCGCCGAACACAAACTCCGCCCAGTTGGACGCAGGATTCAGCGTCAGGCGCAGCGTGCTTTCGTCCTGCGCGGCGTTGAAAGCCACCACCAACTGCTCGCCCTGGTAGTCGCGTTCATAGGCGAACAGTTCTCCCTCAGCCAGCAGCGTCCGGTAGGTCCCGCGCCGCAGTGCCGGGTGCGCGTGGCGCAGGCGGATGGTGGCCCGCACGTAGTCACGCAGCGCGCCATCCCACAGTGCCTCGTCCCAGGGCATCGGCCCCCGGCACTCCGGATCATAGCTGCCGCTCAGCCCGATCTCGTCGCCGTAGTACACCGTTGGCGCGCCGGGCATGGTCATCTGGAAGAGCATAGCCAGGCGCAGCGCGGACTGATCGCCACCGGCCAGAGTCACGAAGCGCGGCATGTCGTGGCTGCTCAGTAGGTTAAGCTGCGCGGTGGTGATAGGCCAGTCGTAGAGAGCAAGCATCTTCTCAATGGCGCGGGCGAAGCCGGGCGCTTTGAGCGGCTTGGGCGGCGGGTACGTCCCACCCATCCACAGGGGGGCGAGGGTCCGCGCCGCGAAGAAGCGCAGCGCCGCGTGTGTCTGGATGTAGTTCATCACCGCATCAAACTGGTCACCACGCAGCCAGCGCTGCGCCTCAACCCAGATTTCGCCGACAATGTAAGCGTCGGGGTTGACGCCCTTCACCCGCCGGCGAAATTCCTGCCAGAAGGCATCGTCGTCAATCTCCGCCGGCACGTCGAGCCGCCAGCCGTCCGCGCCAAAGGTGATCCAGTGCTCGGCTACATCGAAAATGAAAGCGCGCACCTGCGGGTTATCCGTGTTGAGCTTGGGCAGCGCGTGCAACCCGATCCAGGCTTCGTAGTTAGGCGGCTGATCCTCGTCGTAGGCGCGCAGCGGGAACCCCTTGACCGTGAACCAGTCCAGGTACGGTGACTGCGCGCCGCATTCCAGGATGTGATTGAACTGGAAAAAGCCCCGGCTGGCGTGGTTGAACACGCCATCCAGCACAACGCGCATCCTGCGCGCGTGGGCCTCCTCGAGCAGGGAGCGCAGCGCCGCGTTGCCGCCCAGCAGGGGGTCCACACGGTAATAGTCATGCGTGTGGTAGCGGTGGTTCGACGCCGACTGGAAAATCGGGTTCAGGTAAAGCGCCGTGATGCCCAGGTCTTGCAGATAATCCAAATGCTCGGCGACTCCCAGTAAATCGCCCCCCTTGAAGCCGTGCAAAGTTGGCGGGCTATCCCACGACTCGAGGTTGGTCGGCTTCTCGATCCGGTTACTCTTGGCGAAACGATCGGGAAATATCTGGTAGAAGACGGCGTCTTTCACCCACTCCGGTGTTTGGACTGGCTGTGTCACCCCACACTCCTCGGCGATGCGCGACCCGCACAACGGGCCAGGCACAATCTTGTCTGATCGTATCGTCTCTGCCCTTCGGGGGCAAAAGGTGGGTGCGTGCAAAGGTTGTCAGCCACTCGTTTGACGTGGAAGCATGGACCTCACCCCCAGCCTCGCTGCGCTCGGCTTTTCCCCCTCTCCAGCATGGAGAGGGGGCGGCGAGGCCCGCGTCAGCAGGCCGAGCGGGGGTGAGGTCAACCAGGGCTTGATCTCACCCCCAGCC
>JAGPFT010000402.1 GCA_018056405.1 Anaerolineae bacterium | reverse complement strand
CCAGATCATGATCGCCACAGTGAACGGGTCGGGCAGCCAGACGGCGAACACGGCCTTGCTGCGCTCGATCTTTCGCATGGGCGTGCCGGTCAGCGGCAAAAATATCTTTCCTTCCAACATCCAGGGGCTACCTACCTGGTTCACGGTGCGCGTCAGCAAGGATGGTTATATTGCTCGCCGCGAGGACTATCACATCCTGGTGGCCATGAACCGGGACACCGCAACCGATGACATCGCCAAGCTACCGCCAGGCGGAGTCTGCCTGTACCCCCAGGAGTGGAAGCTGAGGGAAGACCGACCCGACATCGTGTACTACCCTATGCCCGTTGAGAAGCTAATAGATGCTTCTGACGTGCCCGCCAACCTCAAGCCGTATGTGGCCAACATGGTTTACGTGGGCGTGCTGGCCACGCTGCTGGAAATTGACCTGGACGAGATCGCCTTCTCGCTGGACTTCCATTTTGGCGGCAAGGCGAAGGCGATCAACATGAACATGGGGCTGGTCAAAGCTGCCGCTGAGTGGGCGCTGGACAACCTGGCCAAGCGCGACCCGTACAAAGTGGCGCGCATGGACAAGACCCAGGGGATGCTGCTGCTCGACGGCAACTCCGCCGGGGCGCTCGGCGCAGTATTTGGCGGTGTCACCGTCGTCGCCTGGTACCCGATCACGCCTTCGACCAGCATGATTGATGCGCTGAACGAGTATCTGCGCGATCTGCGCACCGACCCCAGCACCGGCAAAGCGACCTATGCCGTCATCCAGGCCGAGGACGAGATCGGCGCGATTGGCACGGTCGTCGGAGCCGGCTGGGCTGGTGCGCGGGCCATGACCGCGACCTCCGGGCCAGGCATGTCGCTCATGTCCGAATTCGCCGGCCTGGCCTACTTCACGGAGGTCCCGGCAGTCATTTGGAACGTGCAGCGCGTGGGGCCGAGCACCGGCCTGCCGACCCGCACCTCACAGGGGGACGTGTTGAAGGCGTACCTCCTGGGACATGGCGACACCAAACATCCGGTGCTGCTGCCGAGCAGCATCGAAGAGGCGTTCGAGTTCGGCTGGCGCGCCTTCGACCTGGCCGAGCGCCTGCAAACGCTGATCTTCGTCCTCAGCGATCTCGACCTGGGCATGAACCTGTGGATGAGCCAGCCCTTCACCTACCCCGACCAGCCGATGGATCGCGGTAAGGTGCTCAGCGCCGAAGACCTGGAACGGCTGGGCGGCTTCGCTCGCTACCGTGACGTGGACGGCGACGGCATCACCTACCGCACGCTGCCAGGAACCGATCACCCGCTGGCCGCCTACTTCGCGCGCGGCACGGGACACGACGAGAACGCCTACTACAGCGAGCGCCCCGAAGACTGGGAAGCCAACATGGCCCGTCTGACGCGCAAGTTCAACACAGCGCGGCAGTTGGTGCCGGGGCCGGTCGTAGATCAGGTGGACGGCGCTCAGGTGGGCATCATCGCCTATGGCACGACCGATGCCTGCGTGGTAGAGAGCCGCGACCGCCTGCGCGAGCGCGGCCTGGAGACAAGCTACCTGCGGCTGCGCGCGCTGCCGCTCAACGAGACCACGCGCGCGTTCCTGGCGGCGCACGAGCGTGTCTACGTGGTCGAGAACAACACCGACGGGCAAGTGGCCAGGCTGCTGCGCATGGAGTTCCCTGAACTGGCGGGCCGCCTGATCTCGCTGGCTCATGCTGACGGGCTGCCCCTCACGCCGCGCTGGTTGACCGCTGCTATCTCAGAACAGGAGCTGTAAATCATGGGCAACCGTCTGAACCTCATCGGCCTCGACCGCAACGACTACAAGGGTCACCCGTCCACCCTGTGTCTGGGCTGTGGTCACAACTCGATCTCAAACCAGATCATTCAGGTCGCTTACGACCTGTCGCTCAACCCGCACCGCGTGATCAAGCTGAGCGGGATCGGCTGTTCGAGCAAGTCTCCGGCCTACTTCTTGAGCCGCTCGCACGGGTTCAATGGGCTGCACGGGCGTATGCCCGCCCTGGCAACCGGCGCAACAACTGCCAACCGCAGCTTGATCGCCATCGGCGTCAGTGGTGACGGCGACACGGGCAGCATCGGCCTGGGCCAGTTCAGCCACATGATCCGGCGCAACGTGCCCATCGTCTACATCGTCGAGAACAACGGCGTCTACGGCCTGACCAAAGGTCAGTTCTCGGCGACCGCCGACCTGGGCCAGGAACTCAAGTACGCCGGCGTCAACGAACTGCCGCCGATTGACATCTGCATGGAAGCGATCATTGACAACGCCTCGTTCGTCGCGCGTTCGTTCGCCGGCGACGCCAAGCAGGTGCGTGAGCTGCTCAAGGCGGCTTTCAGTCACAAGGGGACGGCGGTGCTGGACATCATCAGCCCGTGCGTGACTTTCAACAACCATGAATCGTCCACCAAGAGCTATCCCTACGGCAAGGTGCACGAGGAGCCGCTGCAGGACATCGCCTACATCCCGGTATTCGACGAAATCAACATCGAAGCGCACGAGCCGGGAGTGGTGCAGGCTGTTGAAATGCACGATGGCTCGCGCGTCATGCTCAAGAAGCTCGACCCAACCAAGCACGATCCGACGGATCGGGTCGCTGCGATTAAGCTGCTGGAAGAAGCGCGCCGCGATAACTTGTTCATCACCGGGCTGATCTACATTGACCGCAACCGTCGCACCCTGGCTGAGATCAGCCGGCTGGTGGACGAGCCGCTAGTATCTTTGCCAGAGGAACGCATCCGGCCCCCGCGCCAGGCGCTGCAGTCTGTGATGAACAAGCTCATCTGTTGCGACTGAGGCTGATCGCAGCACGCGCAGGTAGCGCGTCTGCCGCCCCCTAGGACAGACCAATCGAAACGGCGCACACCCTCCCCGGAGAGTGTGCGCCACTTTTGTTCGCCAACGGCAGAGTTACGCTTCGCGCAGGAACAACCGCCGCCGGTGCGCATTGACCTGGTGCAGAGCCAGGCCGAGCGCGGCGATGAACTCGTCGGCGCGGGCATTGGCGCGCTCGCCGGTGCTCAGGCGGGCGACGAGCACGCCGTCCCCATCCAGCCATAGGTCCTGGATCAGCGGGCGTAGGTCGTAGGACTTGCCGCGCAGGATGCGCTCGATGCGCGCCTGGGCCAGCAGCGCCTGCGCGCGCGCCCACAGGTCGTCCGCGCTGAGATCGGGGTCATTGGGCGTGATCGCATACTCAGCGCTGATCACCTGCGGGGGCAATGCGGGCGCTTTGATCGGCACCTCAGCCACCTGAAGCGTGCGCAGTCCGGCGGGGCTGGTGGCGGTCAGCCGCTCGATCAGCGCGCTGACGGGTTCGAGAGGCACACGCTCGGTCAGCCACACGTCGAGCAGCTCCGCTTCGCTGGTCAGGCCGACAGGCAGCGCGGCAGCAAATTGCAGGCGCGGACGCGGGTTGAAGCCGCGCGTATATTCCAGCGGCAGGCCGGCGCGCCGCAAGGTGCGCTCCCATGTCGTCGCCAGATCGAGATGCCCGACGTAACGCAGCGCGCCCTGCTTGGCAAAGCGGATGCGCAGCCGTTGTTGAGTGAGTGCCTGGCTCATGGCGGCCATTATACTAGGCAGGTGGGGGCTGTTCTATGCCCAACTCCGGGCCTAGAGCGTGTTATGAACTCTGCGCGCTCGACGTGGCAGGCAACTCGCGATGCCCTGTGATCACCTGAACCCCCCCCTGTGGTCCCTCCCCGCC
>JAGPFT010000401.1 GCA_018056405.1 Anaerolineae bacterium | reverse complement strand
AGCCAGAGCAGTTCGACGCCGCAGCGCACAAGAAGGCGCTGCGCGAGACCGGAATCGAGGCCACAGCCTCGCTCGTGTTGCCCAAAGATGCGCACATGCCCGCTGCGCCGCAGAAGGCGCGGCGCTTCCTGTCGAGCGCTATGGACAAGATGGAGGAGATCGGCAGCACGTACCTGTGCGGCTGCATCGCCTACTCGCTGGGCACGCTGACCGGCAAAGCGCCCACGCCCCAGGAGCGGCAGACCGTCATCGAGACGCTGGCTGAGGTGGCCGAAGACGCCAGGCGGCGCGGGATCACGCTGGGGCTGGAAGTCTGCAACCGCTACGAGACGTACCTCTACAACACCCTGGAAGACGGGCAGGCGGTGGTCAAGGCGCTGCGCGCGCTGGGCTATGACAACATCGAGCTGCACGGCGATACCTACCACATGAACATCGAAGAAGAGGGCTTCTACAAGCCGATTGTCGCCTGTGCCGAGACGTTGGGCTACATCCACATGAGCGAGAGCCATCGCGGGCTGGTTGGCTCAGGCACGGTCAACTGGGATCAGGTCTTCCGCGGCCTGGCCGACGCCAAGTATCGCGGGCCGCTGGTGCTGGAGTCCTTCGCGGCGATCAACCCCGACCTGGCGGCGGCGACGTGCCTGTGGCGTCCGCCGAACCAGCCGCCGGGCGTGCTGGCGACGGAGGGGCTGCGCTTCCTGCGCGAGGGCGCGGCGCGCGCCGGGCTGGTCTAGGGCGCTGTGGCGCTGGCCCAGCAGGTAGACCCTGAATGATGGCACCCGCCGCGCAGATGCGGCGGGTGTTTGCATTGCGAGATGTTCTGAGGGATAACCCGCGCCAGGATGAAAGCGCGCGCCTGGGGCGCGCCAGAAGAACCGCAAGGGGGCGCTATGATCCGCTCACTCCACTACGGCAAAGACGGTGTGCTGCGCGCTGACCTGAGCCTGGAGGCGATCTCCGCCGCCCGGCAGAGCGCCGATGGTCTGCTGTGGCTCGACCTGTACGATGAGCCGCCCGCCCAGTGTGAGCCGATCCTGCGCGACGTGTTTGGCTTTCACCCGCTGGCCGTAGACGACGCCCTGGCCGAATCGCATCACCCCAAGGTAGACGACTGGGGCGAGTACCTGCTGGTGGTGCTGCACAGCATTGTCTTCGCTGCCGCCGCCGACCCGCAGGTGCATACCCAGGAGTTGGATGTCTTCATGGGGCGGAGTTATGTCATCACCTATCGCACAGAGCCAATCGCCGCCATTGACCGGGTGTGGGAGCTGTGCCAGCGCGACGTGCGCCATATCCAGCACGGGTCAGATCATCTGCTCTACAAGCTGGCCGATGAAGTGGTCGCCGACTACATGCCGGCGGTGGAGAGCATTGACGAGGCGATTGATCGCATCGAGGACGACCTGTTTGACGGGGCGAGCACCACTGTGCCGGGAGAGATCTTCCGGCTGAAGCGCGGGCTGTTGCACCTGCGGCGCATCATCGCCCCACAGCGCGAGGTGCTCAACAAGCTGGCGCGCGGCGATTTCCCGCTCATTCTCGACGATGATCGCGTCTTCTTCCGCGACGTGTACGATCACCTGGTGCGCCTTTACGACATCACCGAGAGCCTGCGCGACCTGGTGGCCAGCGTGTTGGACTCGTACCTGTCGGTGATCAACAACCGCATGAACGACGTGATGAAGACGCTGACGGTCATCGCCACGCTATTCATGCCGCTGTCGTTTGTGGTGGGCTTCTTTGGGATGAACTTCTTCCAGCCCGTGACCTCGCTCGACGCCTGGACGGACCTGCCCGCCTTCCTCGTGACGCTGCTGATCCTGGTCGCGGTGCCGGCGACGATGATCGTCTGGATGCGCCGCCGCCGCTGGATGTGAGCGGGGGCTTCGCGTTCGTAGTAGGGGTGTATGGCCATACGCCCCTACGAACCTCACCCCCTGTTCAGCCCCCAGCTTCTCTCCCTTCCCTCCTTGTGGGGGAAGGGTCGGGGATGGGGGGAAACAGGCACAGCCAAAGATGTGGGTAATGTATAGCCATTGACGGAGGGAAGGAGGCGAGGCGCGCCAGCGCCGGGCGGGGATGAGGTAAAGTGAAAGCCGCTCCAGACTATAGGCCAATCGCAACGCCTGTCCGCCTCTGAACCACCACATGGAGAGGGCGACGAGGGGTGAGGCTCTCCTAGGCCCAGCCGCGCAGGCGAACTGCTTCTGCCACGCGCTGCACGGCAACACAATAGGCCGCCAGCCGGTTGTGCACACCCAGGCGCATGGCCAGCTCGTGCACCTCGTGGAAAGCGGCGGTCATCTTGGCGTCCAGCCGGGCCTTGATGGTCTTCTCATCCCAGTAATAGCTGTAGGCGTTCTGCACCATCTCGAAGTAGGAGACGGTCACGCCGCCCGCATTGCACAGGAAATCCGGGATCACGTAGACGCCTTTGGCGTGCAGAATATCGTCGGCTTCGGGGGTTGTCGGGCCATTCGCCAGTTCGGCGCTGATCCTGGCTTTGATCTCCGGCGCATTGTGGGCGGTGATCATGTTTTCCAGCGCCGCCGGCACCAGAATGTCCACGTCCAGCCGCAGCAAGTCCTCGTTGGAGATTGGCTGCGCGCCGGGAAAGCCAATCACCGAGCCGGTGGCGCGCTTGTGGGCGATCACTTTGCGCGGGTCGAGACCTTCCGGCGCATAGATGCCTCCCCGCGAGTCGGACACGGCCACGACGACCACGCTCAGCATTTCCAGTCCCAGCAATGCGGCATATTGCCCGGCGTTGCCAAAGCCCTGGATAGCCATCGTCGCCCCCTCGGTTTTCAGGCCGAGGGCGCGAGCTGCTTCGCGCAGGCAATACATGCCGCCACGCGCGGTCGCTTCTTCGCGCACCTTCGATCCTCCCAGGGCCAGCGGCTTGCCCGTGATCATGCCGAACTCGTTATGGCCTTGCAGGACGGAGAACTCATCCATCATCCAGGCCATGACCTGGGCATTGGTGTACATATCCGGGGCAGGGACATCCATCTCCGCCCCCAGGATGCGCCCTACCTGGCGCACGTAGGCACGGCTGAGGCGTTCCAGCTCGCCCGGCGATAGCTCGCGTGGGTTGCAGGCGATCCCGCCCTTGGCACCGCCCAAGGGGAGATCAACGACGGCGCACTTCCATGTCATCCAGGCGGCCAGGGCGCGCACCAGGTCAAGGGTCTCGTCTGGGTGGAAGCGCAGGCCGCCCTTCGTCGGCCCGCGCGCGTCGTTGTACTGGACGCGGAATCCCTTGAAGATGCGCATTGTGCCGTCATCCATGCGCACGGGCAGGCTCACCTGCATCTCGCGCAGCGGCTCGCGCAGCAGAGCGTGAATAGACGGCTCCAACTGCAGCACTTCTGCGGCAGCGTCAAGTTGGGCCTGAGCCATGGCAAAGGGGTTGAACTGCTGATGCGTCTCGCTCGGCGCTGAAGTCAGCCTGGACATGAACGCTCCTCATCTTCCTTCGGCACCAGGAAGCCTGGTCTGCTCAAGAGGCACAGGGGGATGATTGAGCGTCAGAGGGAACGCTCTGGCCGGCCAATCTACCACAGGAGCGGCGGAGTCACATTGTGCTTTTCGCCCAAGAACAGGCGGCTGGCCGCGCTGTGCTTGGGCCATTAGCCCCCTGCCAGGGGGAGGGGCCTCCGAGGGGAGTGGGCCAGCCAGCCACAGGCCTCTCCCCCTCCATCCCCCTCTCCGGCAGAGCCAGAG
>JAGPFT010000013.1:8794-16609 GCA_018056405.1 Anaerolineae bacterium | reverse complement strand
CTCTAGCTCGGCTGGAGAGGGGGATTTAGGGGGAGAGGCCTGTCGGGGCAGGCGTTCGGCGATCAGACTTCCGAAGTTTCCGAAAACTTCGGAAGTCTGGTGCGGCAGAAAGCCCCTCCCCCTGCCCCCTCCCCGGCAAAGCCAGTCCAGGGGCGGACAGCAGCGTGAGAAGCGAGGCTGGGGGGAGATAAGGCAGTGCACCTTGAAGACAGAATTCATGGAAGATTCATGGCAAAATGAGGCGCGGGTAGGGCACAAACGTCTTGTCTATGCTACACTGTCAGCATGTGAGGGCACACCGCCAGCAAACCAGCCGAGAGGTGACTCATGCTGTATAATGTGCTAATCGTCGAAGATGATCGCCAGATGGCGCAAAGCCTGGCAGCGCAGATTGGGGTGCTGGGGCACACGGTCGTCATCGCCTACGGCCCGCGCATGGCCATCCAGCAGCTCAACCAGGTCATCCCCGACGTGATTTTCATGGACCTCAATATGCCCGGCCTCAATGGGCTGGAAGTGCTGCGCTTTCTGCGCCGTGACCCGACCACTGCCGCCGTCCCGGTGGTCATCGTCTCGGCCAGCGACGACCAGGAAACCATCTCCGCCGCGCTCAAGGCCGGCGCGAACGACTACATCGTCAAGCCACCCACCATCGAGACTATCGAGCAGGCCCTCGCCCGCGCGGTCAGGTTGCCGCCAGAGCTAGGGGGGCCGGCGCAGCCACTCGGCGAGCGCGCCAGTACCTCGCCCTGACCCTTCGATCCAGCGCCCCTCATGACAAGCCGCATCTGCGCCATCCGCTCCAGGAGGGCGTCCCCTGGCCCATCCCTGACGGCCTACGCATCACGCCCCCACGCTCTCTTTACCACCTCAGCCACTTCTAAGTTGGCCTGAACATCTTCTGAACACCTTTCGACTATCGTTGGGATCGTCCGGCAAGTGTCGGGCGATGCCAACTCCTGTTCGGGCACCGGATTCCATGCCACTCGGAGCATTGACGGGGGCAGGGGTACCGGCCTGTGCCGCAGTTTGCGGACAGGTGGTTGAGGCATCCAGACCCTATCGCAGTTGCAGGTGAGCCGCTCAATCACCAGACAGCGTGAGAAGCTCACCGACCCAGAGCACGCTAAGGAGAGAGCAATGAGCAAACGCAGTATGGCCGCAATGCTGGTGTGTGTCCTTGTGTTGTCCATGCTTGCCGCGTATGGAGAGAATCCGCAGCAGGCAACTTCCGCCGCCGCCTGGTCAGCAGATAGTCAAAGTTATGCTGGCCCTCAGGACTATATCCAGGACACTTCGGAAGTCACACATATTGTGCTGGATGGAAACTCCGCTACCGCAGACGGAGAGGGCGTCACGGTGGATAGCAGCCAGGTAAGGATCGTCTCGGCGGGCACCTATGACATCAGCGGTTCTCTGGCCGACGGGCAGGTGGTGGTAGACACAGAAGAGGAAGGAACGGTCACTCTCATCCTGAACGGTGTTGACATCCGCAATTCGACAGGCGCTCCCCTCTATGTCGCCCAAGCGCAGGAAGCGCTCATCGTCCTGCAGGACAACACTGAGAATCGCGTGGCAGATGGGGCAGCCTACGTGTTCGAGGATGCGACGGAAGACGAGCCAAACGCGGCGATCTTCAGCAAGAGCGATCTGACCATCGCTGGCAGCGGCACGCTGACCGTCGAGGCAGCATACAAGGATGGCATCGTCAGCAAGGACGGTCTGACAATTGCAGGCGGCACGATCACGGTCAGCGCCGTAGATGATGGGCTGCGGGGCAAGGACTATCTCGTTGTCAACGATGGGACGATCACCGTGAACGCTGGCAGGGATGGCTTGAAGGCCGACAATGCCGAAGATGCCACCCAGGGCTACATCACGATTAAGGCCGGCATCTTCCATATCACGTCAGGAGGCGATGCGCTTCAGGCCGAGACGGCTCTCTCGGTCAGTGGCGGGGACTTCACCCTGGTGTCTGGCGGGGGCAGCGGCAACCGCATTGACGCCAATACCTCCGCCAAGGCGATCAAGGCCGGGGTCAGCGTCACCCTTGAGGGCGGAACCTTCACGATTGACTCTGCCGATGACGCCCTTCATTCCAACGACAGCATCGTGATCAACGGAGGCACCTTCACTATCGCTACGGGAGATGATGCGCTGCACGCGGACGCCACCCTGGAAATCAACGGGGGCGACATCACCATCACCAAGTCGTATGAAGGGCTGGAGAGCGCCGTCATCACCATCAACGGCGGAAATGTCCGCATCGTGTCCAGCGACGATGGCGTGAACGTGGTTGGGGAAAACGATGGTTCTGGCATGATGGCAGGGCCGGGCCGAGACGGAGCGGGCGGAGGCCGTATGCCGGGTCAAGGCAGCGCGCCGGGCCAGGGTACCGTGCCCGGTCAGGGCGGGATGCCGGGTCAGGATGCTTTCGCGGCTGAGAGCGACCAGTTCCTCACCATTCACGGCGGCCTTGTGGTGATTGATGCCGTAGGCGACGGGATGGACGTGAACGGCGCGATTGAGATGACAGGCGGCGTGGTTATCGTCAATGGCCCCACCGATAGAATGAACAGCGCGCTGGATTACAACCATTCGTTCACCATCACAGGCGGCTTCCTCGTGGCAGTGGGCAGTTCCGGCATGGCCCAGGGACCTACCGACTCCTCTACCCAGAACTCAGTGCTGCTGAACTTTAACGGAGCGCTGCCGGCCGGTACCCTGATCCACATTCAGACCAGCGCGGGTGAGGAGCTTCTCACCTTCTCGCCCACCAAGGACTACGAGTCCATTGTCTTCTCTTCGCCAGAACTCACGACTGGCCTCACCTATGATGTGTACTATGGGGGCAGCTCAACCGGGTCGGTGGAGGATGGTCTGATCCAGGGTGGCGCATACGACTCTGGCACCCAATACACGAGCTTCACCGTCTCCAGCCCCGTGACGAAGATCGGCAGTATGGGCGGCAGATGGTAGCGCTCCGAGCAGTCTCGGAGAACAAAAACAGGGCGCTGCGCAGCGCCCTGTACTTTGTTCCTGCGCGGCGACTCAGCCGCCGGCGACAATCCGCCAGGCTCCATAGCCGGAGCCGATCACCTCACCGCCTGGCAGGGTGATGTAGAAAGCATACTGTGGGCGCGGGGCGCGCGTCGGCGCGACGCGCTGCGCGGTGGCCATGTAGCCCTGCTCGTCATCGAGCGCCCAGCCCAGCTTATCGCGCACGCCCGGCGCGTTGGCCCATACTTTGCCAAAGCCGCTATCCGGTGCCTGACGGTTGAGTGGCGGCGCGCCTTCGATCACGGCGTCGGGCAGGTTGGCGTAGTCCTGCTCCAGGAAGATAGAGGCCGTGCCGTCGCTGAAGTGCACGTAGATTTCGTTGGTGTCCGACCGCCAGATCATGTGCCCGCCCTCAAACGCCCGATACGACGCGCCCACTTGCTGCGGTCGGCTCGTCGGGCAGCCATCGCCCTGCCCGAAGAAGAATGTGTACGGGCAACTTATCTGCACGATGGCCGTCGCCACCGCCGACCCATCGAGGGTGCGCAGCGTGTAGGTGACGCTGTATGCGGCATAACCGGGCACGTTCACCACCGCCGAGCCGCTGGACGCCTGAGCGTTTACCACCGTCTGCACCGCTGTCATCTGTGGGACTGCCGCCTCGATGCGCACGCCGCGCGCACCGCTCACCTCCCAGGTGAGCGTCACCGGCTGACTCGGCGCGACCGTGTTCGGCGTAGCCGTGAAGATGTTCACGCCGCCTGTCGGCGAAGCCGGCTGCGGCTGCGGCTCGGCAGGCTGTGCTTTGCCTGGCTCCGCGCCGCCCACCACTGGCTCGCTGATCGGCAGCTCCAACGTCTCCTCGGCGTAGACCGTGCCCGCCACCACATCCACCACGCGCAGGCGCAGCGTCACCGACTCTTCCCCTTCGCGGTAGAGCGGGGCTACAGGCCCCTCACCCATCGAGGGAATCCACAGATACAGGCGCGGTAGCTCAACGGAGGTCGTCGTGCCATCGGCGAAAACCTGGTCAAAGACAAGGTTGGCGGATGGCACGCGATGGCTCACCTCCCACATGACCGTCACCCGCGCCTCGCCGGAAGCCAACGCTGCGCCGTCCACCGCCTCGGCTTCGGCGGCGAAGGCGGCCACTGCGGGCGGCTCGGTGAGCGCAGACGTATCGTAAGGGACGGTCACAATGCGCTGATCAACAACCTTGTTGGTGCCCACGCGAATGATCGAGAGCAGGAAAGTAGGCGGGCCGAAGTTCAACGGGTGGCGGACGGTGACGACACGCGCGCCGCTCGCTTCCAGGGGTGCGGTGTCCGCAGGGAAGACAAGCTGCCAGTCGTCCAGCACATAAGTGTGCAGCGCCAGCCGGTATTCTTCGGTCAGGCCGACGGTGTGCCAGGTGAGCGTGGTCGTCGCCTCGCCCGCCTCCGCCTCGGCCAGCCCGATTGTCTCCAGCGACGAATCGAAGGTGATGATCGTGGGGCGTACCGTCTGCGCGCCGGCGCTGGTTCCAGCGCTCAGTAGCGCGATCACGAGCAGCATTACAAGCATCTTGGTTTTCATCAGCTACCCCTCGCCAATCTTGGCCACTCTTGCCGCCAGGAATCCAGGTCTTGGGCCGGTTGTCGTTCGATTGCACTCTCTTGCTGTGCTCCTAGCTTACAGGCATGTGGAGCCAGGGGCAAGTCCCCAGGGCAATCGCATCAAACATGGGCGCTGCTCTACCTCACCCCCTGGCCTCGTCAGGGGCGGACAGGCAGATGAGAATCATTGAGATGGGCAAAGGGATGGCGTGTGGGATAGTAGCCCCACCCCTCAATCCCCTCCCCACGTGATGGAGAGGGGACTTCATAGCAGCCTGACTCCCTCTCTCCACCACGTGGAAAGGGAGGTGACAGCCCGCGCAATGTGGATCGGGGCAGCCCCCCCTTGCAGGGGTAGGTTTTTAATTCTCTGAGCGAAGAGCATCTCTATGCGCTCCGTTCAAACCGTTGAAAACCTACCCCTGACAGGGCAGCCCCCTCTCTCCACTACGTGGAGAGGGGGCCGGGGGGTGAGGCTAGACGTGAGATGTTCGCCCGTCTTCACGTTCACTCAACCCCTGGCCTCGCCCCGTTCCGCCGGCAGCGCGGGGGTACAGCAAACCCACGCGGAAGGAGCGCCTCAACGCGCAACGATGCCCAGCGCCGCGACCATCGCCGCGTAGCCAGGCCAGCCATCGCGCAGCCGGCCATAGGTCAACTCGTCATACCAGCGACCATCGGCCAAGGCTCCTTCGCGCAGACGCGCTTCCAGCGCGAAACCGACCTTCTCCATCTGGCGCATCACGCGGGCGTTCAGGCTCATCGTGCCCAGCCACACCTTGCGCATATCGAGCCGGTCGAAGGCATAGTCCACGACGAGCAGCAGGGCATCGGTGCCGTAGCCGCCGCCCCAGTACTGCAGCTCGCCGATCACCGCGCCCAGGTCTGCCACGCGATGATGCTCCGACAGCCAGTTGATGCCAATGCCGCCGATGGGTGTGCCATCTTTGGTCAGAATGCCGAACCACACGCCTGTCCGGGGATGCTCAGAGTGGTAGAATTCCTCGTACTCGCGCTCCACTGCGGCCCGCGAGATGAATCCGTACTCCCCCATGCTGCCCCAGAAGCGCGACTCGTTGTTCAGCCAGTCATGGTCGCGCGATCTGAACCGCTCGCCAAAGGGCACCAGGTCCACCAGCGTTCCGTAGAGCATCGCTCACCTCTTCGCTCGCAGCCCCAGCCGTTCCACCAGGGCCTCGCGGCCCGGCCACTCCTCGCGCAGCAGCCCGTAGAAGAGCAGATCGTGCCACTCACCGTCGGCCAGCGTGGCCCGGCGCTGGCGCGCTTCCAGCGCGAAGCCCACCTTCTGCATCTGGCGCATGACGCGCGCGTTCAGGCTCATTGTTACCAGCCACAACCGGTGCAAATCCAGCCAGTCAAAGGTGTAGTCCACGACGAGCAGCAGGGCATCAGTGCCGTAGCCGCCGCCCCAGTACTGCGGCTCGCCAATCTGCGCGCCCAGGATGGCCAGGCGCAGGTGCGGCTTGATGTCGCCGACGACAAAGACGCCGATAGGCGTGCCGTCCTTCGTCTGGATGCCAAACCCGCTGTGAAGCTCCTGGTCTGTGAGCGCGGTGCGCTCTTCCTGGTGGCGCTTGACCGCCGCCTGAGACACGAACTGACGGTTGCCCACATCGCCCCAGAACGCCGCCTCGCCGTTCTCCCAACGGTGCTCCAACGCATCGAACCGCTCGCCGAGCGGCACCAGGTCTACGAGCAATCCCTCAAGCTTCATCCCTGCCTCATTCCGCGCCGGACTTCAGCGCCACTGCACGCTCGCGCAGGCCCAACTGCTCCACCAGCGTCGCGCGGCCTGCCCACTCCTCGCGCAGCAGGCCGTAGGCCAGCCAGTCGTACCACACGCCGTCGGCCAGCGCACTCTGGCGCTGGCGCGCTTCCAGCGCGAAGCCGACCTTCTCCATCTGGCGCATGACGCGGGCATTCATGCTGGTCGTCATCAGCCACACCTTGCGCATGTCGAGCCAGTCGAAGGTGTAGTCCAGGAGCAGGAGCAGCGCATCGGTGCCGTAGCCGCCACCCCAATATTCCGGTTCGCCGATCTTCGCGCCGAGCATGGCCAGGCGATGCGCAGGTGCCACCCAGTTCACGCCGAAGAAGCCCAGGGGTTTGCCGTCCTTCGTCTGCACGCCAAAGGCGACGCCGCGCTCGCCGCCGGCGCGCTCGCGCTCTTCGGCCCAGCGAGCGTGGCGCGCAGTGATCATCGCCTGCGACATGATAGGGCGTTCGCCGCCGCTCGACCAGAAGCTCGCCTCATGGTTCATCCAACGGTGATCCAGGTCCAGGAACGCCTTGCCATAGGGCACCAGGTCCACCAACAGCCCTTCGAGCATAGACACCACCTTTCCAGGGCGGCGCGCGCAGTCACCCTGTCGCGCGCATCGCCCGCTAGCCAGCGCCGTCCTTCTTCTCGTCTTTCTTCTCCGGCCTGGGCTTCGGCTCCAGGCCGCTTGGCTGCAAATCCAGCTCGGCGACCTTCGCCGTGTAGCCCGGCCATTCGCTCTCCAGCAGGCCAAACATCTCCATATCCACGTAATCGCCGTCCCAGCGAATGTGCTGGCGCAGCGTCCCTTCGTGGACGAACCCGGCGCGGCGCAGGTGATCGAGCCTGCCCTCGTCGAAGGGCAGGGCGACGGCGTCCAGGCGGTGCAGGTTGCGCGTCTCGAAGCAGTAGCGCACCAGCATCAGCAGCGCGTCGAGCACTTCGTCGCTGCCCTCATAGCGGCTGTCGCCGGCGAAGAAGCGCGCTTCGGCCTTGCGCACGCGCGGCCATTCGTGGTCGAAGATCACCGCGCCGATGGGGTCGCCGTTCTTGGCCTGGAAGCCGATCAGCGCCCCGTGCTCGTCCTTCTCCATGCGCTCGATGTATTTCTTGACATCGTACTCGGTGTGCGGCTCGCGGCGCTCCCACAGGTGCGCGCGGAACCACGCTTCTTCGTTCATCCACGTTTCCAGATAAATGGCGAAATCGCCCTCAAATGGAACGAGGTCAACCAGAGTTCCCTCGATCATTGGTTGTCAGTGCTCCTTTTTCAGCGTGTCCAGGACACAGGAACGGAGTGCCGGGGCGGTGTTTTGTTTCACCCGTAGGGGCGTATGGCAATACGCCCCTACGACCCCACTCTGCCCGGCGTGCGGATCGGCGGTCACGGGGGCAAGTGTTGACGAGACGCGCGCGTTTGTCAAGGGTGGGCGGCGTGCG
>JAGPFT010000013.1:0-8694 GCA_018056405.1 Anaerolineae bacterium | reverse complement strand
GCGTGCGTGCAAAGGTTGACAGCGACTCGCTGGACGCAAGGCATGGACCTCACCCCCAGCCTCGCTACGCTCGGCTTGCCCCCTCTCCATGATGGAGAGGGGGCGGCGAGGCGCGTCAGCGCCGAGCGGGGGTGAGGTCAACCAGGGCGCAGCAGAGCAGCACCCCTACAGTTCACGGCAGCGCCCGGCGTGCGGATCGGCGGTCACGGGGGCAAGTGTTGTCGAGACACGCGGGTTTGTCAAGGGTGGGCGGCGAGCGGCGTGCGTGCAAAGGTTGACAGCGACTCGCTGGACGCAAGGCATGGACCTCACCCCCAGCCTCGCTACGCTCGGCTTGCCCCCTCTCCACGATGGAGAGGGGGCGGCGAGGCGCGTCAGCGCCGAGCGGGGGTGAGGTCAACCAAAGCGCAGCAGAGCAGCACCCCTACAGTTCACGGCAGCGCCCGGCGTGCGGATCGGCGGTCACGGGGGCAAGTGTTGACGAGACACGCGCGTTTGTCAAGGGTAGGCAGCGAGCGGCGAGCGGCGTGCGTGCAAAGGTTGACAGCGACTCGCTGGACGCAAGGCATGGACCTCACCCCCAGCCTCGCTACGCTCGGCTTGCCCCCTCTCCATGATGGAGAGGGGGCGGCGAGGCGCGTCAGCGCCGAGCAGGGGTGAGGTCAACCAAGGCGCAGCAGAGCAGCACCCCTACAGTTCACGGCAGCGCCCGGCGTGCGGATCGGCGGTCACGGGGGCAAGTGTTGACGAGACACGCGCGTTTGTCAAGGGTGGGGCGAACCAGCCTGGCGACTTTTGCGCGAACTCAATTACCCCGGCTTCTGGGCCACCAGCACGGACGGCACGGCGGGTTCGCGCCCGGTCAGGCGGTCGCGTAGTCCCAACGCCCGTTCGCGCCACCCAGCCCGGCGCGAGTCGCCCTCCACCACCAGCCCCGCCGCGCGCAGGAGGGCCTGCGCAGCCGCCATCTTCTCCGCTGACGGGGCGAGCGCGTCCATCACAGCTATCCAGGCACCGGGCCGCAGCGCGGCCAGCGCCGCGCCCAGGGCGTGCTGCTGTGCCGCTTCGTCGCCGAAGCGGGCCAGTCCGCTCTGCAGGATCACCCAGTCGAAGGCGGCGCGGGCCAGCGGCAGCGCATTCAGGTCGGCCTGCACGCGCAGGTAGCGGGCGATGGGATAGACGCCCAGGCCGTAGCCTGGCCCGGCGTGCGTATCGAGGGCCAGCGTGGTATAGCCGGCCACGTCCAGCCCGTAGGCCAGCCAGCCCATCTCCGCCCCGACGACCGCCGCCTCGCCCACCGGCCCGACCGGAGGCCCACCCTTGCGCAGCCGCACCTCTTCCAGAAAGCGCCACAGCAGAGCCGCTCCCGCCGCCTGCCCCGGCCAGTGGTCTGGCGGATACCCCTCCAGGCCCGTCTGCGGCAGCGCCTTGAACTGCGCTTCGTCCGGCACGGCCCAGCCCGCCCGCGCGCAGCGTTCCTCGTGCGCCCTCGACTCGGCGTCAACGGCGGCGCGTCGCTCGGCGGGCACCAGGCACAGAATGCCCTCCTCAAACGGGTAGACGTGCGCCGTGTCCGCCGTGCAATGCACAGCCCCCTCCTCCAGGCGCAGCCGCGCGCCGTCCAGCGGGCAAGCCAGCAGCGCCAGGTAGTCGCGCCCCCGGCCTTTGAATGCCCCGTTGATCGGGCGCATGTCGCGTTGGTAGTGGATGTCGGCCATGGCGTCAGCAGCCTGGTCTGAATGAATTGTTGCCAGTTGTCGGTGATGGATCGTTGGTTTCGAGTTGCTAGAGGCTGTTATGCGCTTTGGCAGGCAGCCCCCGTGCTTGCCCCCCATCCTCGGTCCTTCCCCCACAAGGGGGAAGGAAGCTTTGGCCCCTTCCCTCCGCTTGCATGGGGGAAGGAGTCGGGGGATAGGAGTGTCTACCCGGCAGAAGTGCACAACACGCTCTAGACCCGGTGTCGCAGCACCATCAGAAAGTGATCGCCCCAGGCGCGCAAGCCGGGCCAGGATCGCGTCCGCCGCTCCAACGCCAACCAGCGCCGCTGCGCCCCGCCGCCGTGATAGAGTGCGTGGAGATGCACGGGCGGCAGCCACAACGGAAAGGCCATCACCCGCTCGACGGTGAAGTGCTTGGCAAAGGGCGCGGCGAACTCGCCCGGCGTGTAGAACCTGACCGGCGCGATCACATCGCTCGCGCCGGCCCTGGACTCCGTCCACGCACACGAACGGTGGAGCCGCTCTCCCCGCGCGCCGGGGCGCAGACTGCGCAGCGTCTCGAACAGGCAGCGGCAGCTCATGACCGTCGCCACGAACGGCGCGCCCGGCGCAAGCAGGTCGTGCAGGCCGCGCGCCACGCCCGCCAGGTCTGGTTCGGTGTTGAGCGTGCCCAGGCTGGCGTAGGCCCCGTCAAAGGGACCGCGCTCGTCCAGTTCCGCCAGCCGTCCAGCGGGGCGCACGCGGAACTGCGCGCCATGCCGTAGCCCGTAGCCGGCCAGCTTGGCCTGCGCCTGCCAGACCATGCCCGGACTCACGTCTAAGCCCAGCACGCTGTAGCCATCCTGGGCCAGACGCAGCGCCTCCTCGCCCGTGCCACAGCCGATGTCCAACAGGGCCGCGCCGGACGGCACCAGACCGCGTACCACGTCCAGATGTTCGGCGCGCAGCCAACACAGCAGCGCGTTGCCGGGCCGGCTGCCCGATGGCGCGCCGAAGCAGGCGTCGTAGGTCTTGGCCGCCTGGTCGAAGCGCGCCTCCAACGTCTTGTACTGCTCGGTCAGGTCAGCCGCCGACAGCGCGCCCTGACCGGCTCCTGGGCTTTCAGTCATCCCTCACCCCACGATCTGTCCCATCGCCCACCTCACCAGCAGCGGGCGGCACCAGGGCCGGACGCCGCACTGCCCACCACAGCACGATCAGCCCCGTCCCCACTACCGGGCCGAGGCCCATCGCGCACAGCGTGCGCCCCGTCCCGGCCCAGCCCAATGCGCCGAGCAGCGCATAGCTGGCTCCCGTCATCACGACGAAGACGGTCAGCCAGGCCAGGCCCAGCAGCCCTCCTCGCCGCCAGACGTAACCGCCCAAAGGATTCTCCGGATCGCTCATCACCCTACCCTACGGGGCTGCCCGCCATCAGCCATCAGCCATCAGCCTTCCAAAGTTCTGGAAACTTCGGAAGTCTTCTCGTTGACCTCACCCCCCAGCCTCGCTGCGCTCGGCTTGCCCCCTCTCCATGATGGAGAGGGGGCGGCGAGGCGCGTTAGCGCCGAGCGGGGGTGAGGTAAGCTGAAGAGTCGCCTCAGGCCACAGGTCAACTCTGGTGCCCGCCCCCCTACCCTTCCAGCGGCCAGACCCACATCTCCGACCACAAGCAATCGGTGCGCACATCCTCGTAATTGAGCAACGCCACGCCCGCGCGCCCTTCGCCGGGCAGCACCGATTCTTGTGCAACCAGTGCGCCGTTGACATATAGCGCCACGCGCTCGCCCTGCGCAATGACCAGCAGCTTGGTACCCCTCGGCGCGACCAACGGGCTGAGGTCGTAGACATTGGTCGTAAGCTGCGCATCGCTCGCCTGAACCAGGCCGAACCCGCCGCCGCTATCCACGTAAGCCAGCGCCAGATTGCGCTCGTCCTGCCAGCGGAAGAACAGACCGCAGCCCACGCTCTCGCCCGCCGTGCTAATGGCCACCCGCCCGCCGAGCACGAAATCACCATATTGCGCCCTCTCGGTGCCTATCGGCTCGAAACGCGCCGTGACGCCCGTGACCGTCAGCGACCTCTCCAGCACGTACAGATCGCGCTCCGTCACCGGCGCGATATGCCCCCCACCGGCCAGCTCAGCAATGATCGTCGCCGGGTCGGGCGCATCCCAGGTGGTCAGCGCCAGCGGCAGGCCGCGGTAGGTGGAGCCAAGCCGCGTGGTGACGGCCACGCGGTCAAAGAATACAGTCACCCCATCGCCTGCGTCCTCGCTGCTGGCCACAAAGACGCCCACCGTGCCTGGCGCAGACAGCCGCTCGTCGGTTACTGTGCCCAGCAGCGCGCCGTTGGCGAAGAAGTCGAGGCGGCTCCCGCGCGCCATCACCGCCAGCGTCCAGGGGTCGGCGCTGCTGGCGAGCGCATCGGCGGCAGCCCACGAGCGCAGCGCGTAGACGCCCGTCGCATCCTCGTACAGCACGCGCCACTGCCCTTCCGTGTTGACGGCGAGCCGGTAGAGGCGGGTCAGCCCCGGCCCCTGGGCGCGGAAGACCAGCCCAAACTCGGCATAGGGGGGCGCGCCGGACACGCGCGCCTCTGCCTCCATGTACAGGTCGGCCACCAGCAGATCGTCGGGGGGCACGGCCAGCAGCGTCTCGGCGGGCGCAGTGACGCGCAGCCGCAGGCGCTCCTGGGCCAGCACGAGCGGCTCGCCCGCCGGAGTCACCCAGGAGACATCGCCCTGGTCGAAGTTGCTACGCAGCGCCACCGCCGCGAACCCCGGCGTGAGCGCCAGCTCGTAGGTGCCGGAGGTCGTGCCCGCCGCGCCCTGGTAGCGCAGCACGCGGGCGGTGTACGTCCCGTCGGCGGGCAGAATCAGCGTCTCCAGCCCGGCATCGCGCATCAGCGAATCCAGGTCATCGTTCTCGGCGACGAGTTCACCGTCGGGGCCGATGACCTGGATCACCGGGTCAAGGTCGCCCTCGACCGACTGCGCGATCAGCGAGACAACCTCGCCCGCTCGCCCCTCAAACGTCCACGCGGCGGACGGCTGAGTATCGCTCAGCACGCCGCGCACCGGCTCGAAGGGGAGCAACGCCTCCGGCTCCTGAGCCTGAGTCGCCGGGCGCAGTCCGCCCGCCAGGGCCAACAGCAGCACCAGAGTCACCGCTCTCCACCAGCCGGGACTCCTGCGCCACCGGCCCGTCTGCCATCGTCTCACCTTCACAGACACTTGCTTTCGTCACCGAGCGCGGCTTCTTGCGCCCGCCAATGGTCTCCACCAGGGACAGGAGCCGTTAGGGAGACCGTTTGAAAGCCTCACCCCCCGGCCCCCTCTCCACGTGGTGGAGAGGGGGAGTCAGACTGCCAGGAAGTCCCCTCTCCGCGTGTGGAGAGGGGCACTTCATTCCCTGTCCACCCCTGCGGCCAGGTAAAGTCCCCTCTCCGCGTGTGGAGAGGGGATTTAGGGGTGAGGTAAACCCGCAGACCAAAATTCCTCAAATGGCCGCTAGAACTCCCACAGCCAGATGTCGTTAAGCTGGCAGTACGTCGCAGCCGTCGCGCCCGCATCGTCAGTTGGCACCCACATCTCCAGAGCCAGCTCGCCCGCCTTCGGCACGAACTCCGTGTCGGCGACCAACACGCCATTGACGTACATCAGCGTGAAGCCTTCCATGGCGATGACCAGCACGCGGTTGGTGACGCCCTGGCCGGGGATCACTGCGTCAGTCTTCAACAGCACGCTGCTGTCGAGCATCTGCCCGCTGGCATCGAACTCGCCCAGCAGCGACCATCCGTCCTCGAAGACCAGCGCCGAATCGCTGGCGGTGCCAGAAGCGCGGAAGTACATGCCACAGCCGGCTCCCTCGCCGGAGTAGATCAGGCGCGCGTCGAAGCCGAGGACGAAGTTGCGGAACGTCTTGCCCCGTCCCAGCGGGTACCAGTTAAAGCCTTCGGATGACGTGTCGCCATAGCTGCTCGGCACGGTCAGTGTGACCTCGCCGCCCATCGGCACGATGCCCAGCATACTCAACTCGTTCACAATCTCGGCAGGTGACGCGCTCGCCCAGCTTTCGAGCCGCGCCGGATACGCCGACTGCACAACCGGCGTCTCGGTGGGAAGAGCCAATGGCAGCGTGGGCGTCGGCGGCACCGGAGTCTTGACCGTGCCCAGCGCACCCAGCAGCCCCGGCTTGGTCGGCGTCGGCTGCGCGCCGGCTTCTCCGCCAAAGGGCATGATCCCCGCCCCTGGGCTGTAGGGGCGCGTCACCACCACGTTGTCCGCGAACACCGTCAGCGTCTCAAACTGGTCTACGCCAGTGGCAGCGGTCAGCCCGCTCAGGCCCTCGCTGGCGTAGTTCATGGGATCGGACACTTCGGCCACAAAGCGCCCGTTGAAATACAGCTTAAAGACATTGCCCTGCACCAACACGCCAACGCGCGGCTGGGTATCGCTGCCGTCCACAACCGGGCTGACCGTGTAGCCCTGGACAGTCTGCCACTGCTCCTCCCCGTCGAAGTAGTACACTGAGTAGTCGCCATCGCTGCTGAACGTCACCGCGTAGAAGTGGTCGCCCGACTCGTCCGAGCGCAGCACAAAGCCATACTCGAAGTAGCTCGGCGAGCCATCAATGGTGAAGTCCGCCTGGATGTAGGAGTCGCCCCAGACCAGATCGTCACCAGTCGGCAGGGCAAGGGCGATGAAGTTGTCCTCCATCACCTCGATGCGCAACCGCTCACCGAAGGTCGTCACGGTCATGTTCGCCGAGGCGTAGGGTTTCCACTCCATATGCAGGGAATCCATGTTGGGACCGAACGTGTCCCACTTGGTCAGGCTGGCATAGCCGGGCAGCAGACGCGCCTCAAACGTCCCGGCAGTGTTGCCCTGGCGAGTCAGGACAGCAGTGCAATGCCCGTCAGCGGGCATGGTGAACTCCTCGCTGACGGTGACACTCGGCGTCCCCGGAACGACCATGCCGTAGGCAAAGGGGTTGCCCTGCGGGTCCCGCACGACGGCGTCCACAACCAGGTCGCCGGAAGTCGTCTGCACGACGAGCGACCCGACGCCGGTGGCCGTACACTCGAACGAGTACACCCCCTGGGGTGCCACCGCGTCAAGCTGGCCGGAGAGCGGCCCAGGATCATCGAACGAGAACGAGAGCTGCGCGGGGGGCGCCGCCTGGACGGCGCGCGGCACCAACACCAGCCCCCCCATCACAAGCACCAACACCAACCCTATGCCGGTGATTACACGCCCGCTGAGTCTGGCATCCATACTTCCCTCCTTGTTCAGAGTGACCTGTGGCACGTACTTTACCTGCGAACGGAAGCCCTGCGCAACACAGCGCGCAGAGAGTCGGGAGTCACGAGTGATGAGTTATGAGTTGAGAGCCGTCAGTCGTCAGTGATCGGCTATCAGGGATCAGCCGTGAGACTGACACGCCGCCAGGTTACCACACCTCACCCCCGTCTCGGCGCTAACGCGCCTCGCCTCCCCCTCTCCGTAAACGGAGAGGGGGTCGGGGGGTGAGATTTCCGCATGGTCTCTCAACCCCACCCCGGCACGAAACGGCGCACCAGGGCCAGCACTGCCCGGAAATCGTCCGCGCTGATCTCGGCTCCATCCTCCCAACGTTGATCTTCCAGCCGTAGCAGGCGGCGCTGCTCGGTTGCCGCGCTCAGGTCGGTGTTGGAGAGCGTCTCTTTGCGCGGGCGCAGCCGGGTGAAGCTGGCATAGCCGGGCACCTGCTCAGCTTCCTGCGGCGACATGAACGCGTAGAGGATCACCTCCTCCTCATCCTGCAGCAGTTGCAGGGCCATGCAGTACCAGCCCTTAGGAATGCGCGTGCGGCGGCGCACCACAAAGCACCACGATTTGACGTTCACCGTGCGCTCCCAGTCAATGCGCGTGACGTGCGTTGGTGAGCGCCGCCGGTCGGTGACGACTAAGGCCTGCTCGCTCAGCGTTGCCGAACGACGGCTGGGCAACCGGCGCTTGGCGAGCCGGTCGAGAGCGTAGATACCTCCCATGAAGACGAGCACGTCCAGCGGCAATATCAGACACGCCGGGCTGGTGTTTTCCAGGAATCGCCCTACCAGCGCCATCCCGACGACGTGAACTACGCCGGCGAAAACCAGCGCCAGCACAGGCACCCAAAAACGCACCGCGAAATGCTCAGCGTCAATGGCGATCGGGCGTTCGGTCGCGCCAGAGGGATCGGGATGAGTCGCCAACTCACTCTTGCTCCATCAGGTGAGGGACACAGCTTGCGACGGGCCAGACAAATGCAGCGGATCACCGCCACAAGGAGACACCGCCCAACATGCGCTCGATCTCGCGGCGCAGGGTGAGTGTGTCGAAGGGCTTGGTGACGTACAGATCGCGGGCGCTGTCGGCGAAACAGTGTCGCCGTTCAGCCTGTTCGGGCACGACCGTCAGGATGATGATCGGCGTTTCGCCCAGATCGGGGTCGGCGCGCACCGCGTCGTACACCTCCCAGCCGCTCATGCCCGGCATCATCACATCGAGCATCACCAGATCGGGCTGAATCTGGCGGATGAGGCGCAGCCCTTCGCAGCCATCTTCTGCCATATGCAGGTCCAGCGCCGGATGCCGCAGCACAATGCCCAATAATTGTGAGATTTCTCGATGATCGTCCACCATCACAACACTATACACGTCTCTCCTCCATCCGCGCTGTGCGCCTGCGGCGTACCTGCGCTTGTGCTCCCTCTAGATTATCACGAATCGGCGAATCGTGAGACACATTCGGGTACATCGGGTGCGTGCAAAGGTTGTCGGCGAATCGCTTGGCGCGGGGCATTAACCTCACCCCCAGCCTCGCCCCGCCCGGCTTGCCCCCTCCTCCACGTTGGCTATGCGTTACCCACAAATGCCCCCCTCCCGCGGCCTGTCAGGGGGAGGGGCCTCCGAGGGGAGTGGGCCATGCCAGCCACAGGCCTCTCCCCCTCCATCCCCCTCTCCGGCAGAGCC
>JAGPFT010000400.1 GCA_018056405.1 Anaerolineae bacterium | reverse complement strand
GCCGAATACGGCGTGATCCGCACTTATCTCGATTGGCTGGTCAACCTGCCTTGGAAGGTCCAGACCGAGGATAACCTCGACATCGCCCACGCGCGCGCCGTGCTCGACGAGGATCACTACGGCCTGGAAGACATCAAGGAGCGCATCCTGGAGTACCTGGCCGTGCGCAAGCTGCGCCAGGAGCGCGCCGGCGAGATCAAGCGCGAGACCAAAGTGGACTACGTGCGCCGCGAGCGCGAAGGGGCTATCCTGTGTTTCGTCGGGCCGCCAGGCGTGGGCAAGACCTCGCTCGGCGCGTCCATCGCCCGCGCCATGGGCCGCAAGTTCACGCGCATGTCGCTGGGGGGCATCCGCGACGAGGCGGAGATTCGCGGGTTCCGCCGCACCTACATCGGGGCCATGCCGGGCCGCCTGATCCAGACTATGCGCCGCGTGGAGAGCCGCAACCCGGTGATCATGCTCGACGAGATTGACAAGCTGGGGCACGACTTCCGCGGCGACCCCGCCTCGGCGCTGCTCGAAGTGCTCGACCCGGAGCAGAACTTCGAGTTCCGCGACCACTACCTGGACGTGGCCTACGACCTGTCGCAGGTCCTGTTCATCACCACGGCCAACACCCTCGATACGATCCCTATGCCGCTGCTCGACCGCATGGAGATCATCCAGCTCACCGGCTACACCGAGCAGGAGAAGGTGCAGATCGCCCAGCGTTACCTCGTCCCGCGCCAGGTGCGCGAGAATGGCCTGCGCCCGGAAGAACTGGCGTTCACCGACGCAGCGCTGCTGGAGATCATCCGCAACTACACGCGCGAAGCGGGCGTGCGCAATCTGGAACGCGAGATCGGGCGTGTGGCGCGCAAGATAGTGACGCGCATCGCCGAGGGTAAGGCCGAGGCCGCGCTCATTGACCAGCCCGACATCCGCAACCTGCTCGATCACCCGCGCTTCGGCTACCAGACGGAGATCGAGGAGCGCATCACAGACACGCCAGGCGTGGCTATCGGCCTGTCGGTGACGGTCTTCGGCGGCGACGTGCTGTTCGTCGAGGCGGCACAGATGCCAGGCAGCAAGGGCTTCCAGTACACAGGGCAGCTTGGCGAAGTGATGCAGGAGAGCGCGCGCGCGGCGTTCAGCTACATCCGCTCGAAGGCCAGCGATTTCGGCCTGCGCCCGGACTACTTCGACAAGCACGACATTCACCTGCACGTGCCCGCCGGCGCGGTGCCCAAAGACGGCCCCTCGGCGGGCGTGACGATGGCCACGGCGCTCATGTCGCTGATCACCGGGCGGCCCGTGCGCCGCAACGTGGCCATGACCGGCGAGATCACGCTGCGCGGGCAGGTGCTGCCCGTTGGCGGGATCAAGGCCAAAGTGCTGGCCGCGCACCGCGCCGGGCTGGATACGGTCATCCTACCGCGCCGCAACGAGCCGGATGTCGAGGATGTGCCCGAAGAGGTGCGCCAGGCGATGACCTTCATCTTCGTGGATGATGTCACGGCGGCGCTGGAGGCGGCCCTGACACCGCCCAAGCAGACTGGCGACGGGGCCGCAGCGGGGGCCGACGAGCAGGCCCAAGCCCAGCCGGATGCCGCCTCGGTGGGAGAAGCCTAGCGCTCATGCAGACTGCGCTACATCGGCGCGGGTATGTAAGGAAGGCTGTAATTGCCCAGAATATTGATCGTGGACGATGACCGGACGACCAGCAAGCTGCTGCAAACGCTGCTGGAATTGGACGGGTTCGAGGTGGTGATGGCGCCGCGCGGTGAGGATGCGCTCAAGCTGACTCACGAGCAGTCGCCCGATTTGATGCTGATTGATTGCCACCTGAGCGACATGGCAGGCGTTGAGGTCGTGACCCGCTTGCGCGCCGAGCAGCAATTTGCCAAGCTGCCCATTGTCATGACCTCCGGGCTGGATATGCAGGAAGAGGCGCTGGCCGCTGGCGCGAACCGCTTCCTGGCCAAGCCGTTCGAGCCGGGCCGCCTGTCCGCGCTCTTCCGCGATCTCTTGGGGTAATGCCGCCTTCTCAACGTCGCAACATCATGGATTAGACGCTATTGCAGCGGGAGGACGGCGCGAAACGGAACATGGGGCGCGCCCCAGGGTTGTGGTGTTGGCGAAACGCCTTTGTGGGTGGGATTGACGCACTTTAGGAAGTTGGCGAGGATACCTTGCTGCTCGAATGGCGCGGGCGGGTAGAGGCGTATTGCAATACGCCCCTACGGACCTCACCCCCGCCTGGCCCGCTGACGCGGGCCTCGCTGCCCCCTCTCCACGTTGGAGAGGGGGCAAGCCGAGCGCAGCGAGGCTGGGGGTGAGGTAAACAGGGCGTAGCAGAGCAGCGTCCCTACGTGCCGCGCGTGGTATCCTGCGCTCATTCGTTAATCTGCATCAAACCCACCCCTACAGAAGAACGCAGGAGAGAAACGCTCCTACGAAACCGGCGTGTGAGGAATTCGCCAACAGCATCCCAGATTTGTGGTGAAGGGGGTCGCGTAGGGGCGTATTGCAATACGCCCCTACGAAGAGCAGCAGAGCGGCCCTCCGACAGTGGGCGCACCCCACACCCTACGCGGGCAGCGGCGACGGAGGCCATCTCCCCCGCCCCTGCCGCGTGAGTTCCGGCCCGTGCCGGCCCTCCCCCCAGACGGAGAGAGGCTCATTGTGAGCGGAAAAACACGACACTCGAAGATGCACTGGTACCGCATGGACCTGCATCTGCACACCCCCGGCTCAGCCGATTACCAGGAGCCGGACATCAGCTATGTAGACATTCTGCGCCAGGCCGAGCTACGTGGCCTGGACATCATCGCCTTCACCGACCACAACACGGTGGCCGGCTACCGGGCGATGCTCGACGAGATCGAGCAGCTCAGCCTGCTGGAGCACCTGAACCGCATCCAGGCCGACGAGAAACGCAAGCTGGCCGAATACCGCCGGCTGCTGGACCAGATTCTCGTCCTGCCCGGCTTCGAGTTCACGGCGACCTTCGGCTTTCACATCCTGGGCATCTTCGCCCCGGATACGCCCATTCGCCAGCTTGAGCACATCCTGCTCAGCCTGAACATCCCCTCCGTCGCCCTGGACGAAGGGTCGTCGAACGTCGGCGCGTCGGCGGATGTGCTAACCGCCTACCGCCGCATCAATGAGGCGGGCGGCATCGTCATCGCCGCGCACGCCAATTCGAGTCATGGCGTGGCCATGCGCGGCTTCGACTTCGGCGGGCAGACCAAGATCGCCTACACGCAAGACCCGCACCTGCACGCCCTGGAGATCACCGACCTGGATCGCAAGGGCCAGCGCAACACGGCGCGCTTCTTCGACGGCACCAAGCCCGAATACCCCCGCCGGATGCGCTGCATCCAGGGGTCGGACGCGCACCGCTTGCAAGCCGACCCGCGCAATAGCAAGTACCTGGGCGTTGGCGACCGCATCACCGAGGTGCTGCTGCCAGAGCGCACCTTCGACGCGCTGCTGGACGTGTTCGAGAGCAACGACTTCGCCAGCACGCGCCCCTACCGGGCCAGCCACGCCCCGTATGATCACGTGCAGGCGGCGCGCGAAGAAGGGCCGAGCATCGTCCAGGCGTTCCACGAGGGATTGACGCGGCGCGGCGGGCGGCTCTTCGCCGTCATCGCCGATGTGTGCGCCTTCGCCAACACCAACGGCGGCACGATCTTCGTCGGCGTCAGCGCCAAGCCGAAGGACCCGCCAATCGGCATCCCGAACGT
>JAGPFT010000399.1 GCA_018056405.1 Anaerolineae bacterium | reverse complement strand
CATGATGGTGTTCACCCTGCTTGGCGCGCTCCTCGGCATTAACCTTTCTGACGCGCTGAGCCTCCCCCCCGAAGCAAGCGGGCTGACTTTCTCGCTGATGGGTGCGCTGGCGGGGTTGATCATCACTCCCTGGATCACAATATATCCGGCCCATGCTGCTCGCCGTGCCATCCTCAAGATGCCACCTGAGAAGCTGATTAGCGCGCTGGTGGGGCTGGTCTTGGGCACGGCAGTGGCGGCGATGTTCGCCTGGCCGCTCTCGCTGCTGCCGGACCCATTCGGGCAGTTCTTGCCACCCCTCGTCGCCCTGATCGCCGTGTATGTCAGCGTCACGGTCTTCTCGCTGCGCGCCCAGGATGTGTTCGCGCTGTTCGGCGGGCTGTTGCGCGCCAGCCCCGGCGCGCTGCGTATGTTGCCCGGCGGGGCAACCGGCGAAGTCTTGCTCGACACGAGCGTGATCATTGACGGGCGAATCCTGGACATCAGCCAGACGGGATTCATCCAGGGCGCGCTGCTGGTGCCGCGCTTCGTGCTCAACGAGCTGCAACACGTGGCCGACTCGCCGGAGATGCTACGCCGCAACCGGGGCAAGCGTGGCCTGGAGGTGCTCAGCGAGCTTCAGCAGCGCAGCCGCACGCCCGTGCGCATCATTGACGACGACATTCCGGGCGTGAACGAGGTGGATGAGAAGCTGGTGCTGCTGGCCAAGCAGCGCAACACCCCGGTGATGACCAACGACTTCAACCTGAACCGCGTGGCCGAGTTGCAGGGCGTCACCGTGCTGAACATCAACGAGTTAGCCAACGCGGTCAAAGCGATCTTCCTGCCGGGGGAGGTCATTGACATCCACATCGTCATGGAGGGGCGCGAGCTAGATCAGGGCATCGGCTACCTGGAAGACGGCACGATGATTGTCGTCGAGGACGGTAAGCGCTACATGGATCGCACCATCCCCGTGCTGATCACGCGCTACATCGTCACCAACGCCGGACGCATGTACTTCGCCCAGCCCGAAGGCTCGCTGCGCCGCTGAAGGGCCTCAGGACGGGCGCAACGCCTGCTTTAACGGTCTGCCGCTCCTGCGCTACAATCTACGCTGTGGTAGCGCTTTGTCTTGCCGGCACCACTATGAGGACTACGCGCTATGGCATTGCACATCTACAACGTCTTGTACCGTGAGAAAATGCTGTTCGAGCCGCTGCACGAGGGCAAGGTACACCTCTATGTCTGCGGCCCGACGGTGTACGACCATGCGCACGTGGGCCACGCCAAAACCTACATCTCCTTCGATGTCGTCGTGCGCTACCTGCGCTTTCGCGGCTATGACGTGCTGTACGTGCAGAACCTGACCGATGTCGGGCATCTGCTGGACACCGGTGAGGATCGCATTCTGAAGAAGGCCAGCCAGTCGCAGGCGCTGCCCATGCAGATCGTCGAGACCTACGCCCGCAGCTACTTCGAAGATATGGACGCGCTGGGAGTCGTGCGGCCCGACATCAGCCCGCGCGCCAGCGGCCACATCCCAGAGCAGATCGCCATGATCGAGACGCTCATCGCGCGCGGCTACGCCTATGTCACCGAGCGCGGCAACGTCTACTTCGACGTGCACCGCTGGCCGGACTACGGCAAGCTGTCCAATCGCCGCCTGGAGGAGCAAGAGGTGGGCGCGCGCGTAGACCCGCACGACGATAAGCGCCACGCCGAGGACTTTGCCCTGTGGAAAGCCGCCGAGCCAGAACATATCCTGCGCTGGGATAGCCCCTGGGGCGTGGGCTACCCCGGCTGGCATATCGAGTGCTCGGCGATGGCCAAAAAGTATCTGGGCACGACGTTCGACATTCACGGCGGTGGCGTGGACAACATCTTCCCGCACAACGAGTGCGAGATCGCTCAGTCGGAGGCGGCCAATGACGCACCCTTCGCCCGCTTCTGGATGCTCGTCGGCAGCCTGACCGTGCCCGATGAGTTCGGCGTTCCGGTCAAGATGTCCAAAAGCCTGGGCAACTTCTACACGATCAAGGACGCGCTCAAGCTGCATCGGGCCGAGGTGCTGCGCACCTTCATCCTCACCAGCCACTACCGCAACCCGGTTGTCTTCAGCGAAGAGGCGTTGGATGGGGCGCGCAAGGGCTGGGAGCGCCTGTACGGGGCGGTGCGCCTCACCCGTGAGAAGCTGCGCGCCGCCACGCCGGGCGATGAGGGTGCGGCTTTCCTTGACGTGCTGGCCGAGACCCGCCAGAAGTTCATGGAGGCGATGGACGACGACTTCAACGCGCCGGGCGGCATCGCTGCGCTGCACGACCTGACGCGCGAGGTCAATACGCTGCTCAACAGCGGCCAACCGGTCGGGCGGGCCGTGCTGGAAGCGATTGACGCGACCTATCGCGAGCTTGGTGGCGACGTGCTGGGCATCATCCCGGACGAGGCAGCCACAGGCAGCGCAGTGAATGCTGAGCGCGAAGCGGGACTGATCCGCATCCTGGTTGACATGCGCGCCGAGGCCCGCGCTGCCAGGGACTTCGCCACCGCCGACCGCATCCGCAACCAGCTTGCGGCGTTGGGTGTGACGCTCGAAGACCGCCCCGACGGCACCGTCTGGCGCGTGAACTAGCGAGCGACGAGCCGTCAAGTCCGCCCATGAAGCAAGCGAACGACAGGGCGTTGTGATGCGCCCTGGCCTGATCAGGGGGATAGCCTGAGATGACCGAATACCTGTACGGGCGCTGGCCCGTGCTAGAGAGTCTGCGCGCAGGACGACGCGCCTTCCAGCAATTGCTGGTGGCCGAAGGCACCGACGAAAAAGGAGCGCTTGAGAGCGCGCTGGCCCTGGCCCAGGAGCGCGGCGTGAACGTGCGGTACGTGCCGCGCCGGGTGATGGACGACCTGGCGAAGAACGCCAATCACCAGGGCGTGACCATGCGCGTGGGCGATTACCCTTATGTGGAGTTGGATGCCGTGCTCCGCGCGTGCCAGGAACGCGGCGAGCCGCCCTTCCTGCTGGTGCTCGATCTGCTCAAAGACCCACAGAACGTGGGCGCGCTGCTGCGCGCAGCGGACTCGGTGGGGGTGCACGGCGTGGTGCTACAGGAGCGGCGCGGCGTCGGCGTGACACCCGCTGTGGTCAGCGCGTCGTCAGGGGCGGTCGAGCATATGAACGTGGCCATCGTCACCAACCTGGTCATGGCCATGCGTCGCCTGAAGGAAGAAGGGGTCTGGCTGGTCGGACTCGATATCGGGCCAGACGCTATGACGCCCGACCGGGTAGACCTCAACCGCCCCCTGGCCCTGGTGATGGGCAGCGAGGGTGAAGGGCTGCGTCGCCTGGTGCGCGATATCTGCGACCTGCGCGTGACGCTGCCCATGCGCGGTCACGTCCAGAGCCTGAACGTGGCAACCGCCGGCGCCATCGCCCTGTACATCGCCTGGCAGGCGCGCGGCTGGCCCGGTTGGCGACCGCCAGAGGTGTAAGAGAAGGCGCGGAAGTCTCCTTCAGGGCGCTGAACTGCGTTCTGGACGCACCCCCTTTGCCAGGGTCATCGCATCAAACGTGTGCGCTGTTCTACCTCACCCCCACTCGGCGCTGACGCGCGGTAGATTTTTATGCAAATCGCGACTCCTTGGGTGCATTCGCTTTTTGGGGCAGTGATCTTGAGCCGCTGAGATGACGAGGGCGCGGAGGGGAAAGTCGGAAAAGCTCTGAGGCTTTCTCTGCGACCACTGCGCGCTCTGGGAT
>JAGPFT010000398.1 GCA_018056405.1 Anaerolineae bacterium | reverse complement strand
GGTTTGGGGTGGGGGGAAACCACTTCTCAAATGGTCTCTCTGCCCGGCCACCGCGCCCAGCACCACCAGCGCGCCGACGATCAGCAGCAAGCGCCCCATCGCCACCGGCTCCAGCATCATCTGGTCGTGAAGCTGGCGGAAGAAGCGCCAGTCAGAAGGCATGGCATAGGTCACGCCGCCCCCGCCGACTAGGAAGCGGTGCGCCAGCGGCAGCAGCCACGCACTGAACGACAGCCCGATGGCAACGAACAGTCCCAGCGCGCGCAGATACAGCCCGCGCTCCCAACGCACCAGCAGCCCAAAAGCAACAGCCAATCCCGCCAGGGCGTAACCGGCGTAATAGTGCGTTTGCAGCGCAGCCACGCCGAAAATCACAAACAACAGCGCGCGGGCGAAAGTGGGTCGCCGCACCCAGCGCAACAGGGCCAATGTGCTGCCCGCCGTCACCAGCACCAGCGCGCCGTAGGGCCGGAACTCACCCATGTAGAACTGAGCGAAGGGCAGCGTGCCCAGCACGAAGGCGGCGTACCCCCCTACCGCCCAGCCGCCGAGGTCCGCGCCAAGCCGCCAGACCAGCGCCAGCGCCAGCAGCGTGACCAACGTGGAAAAGTGGCGCACAACCGGCTCGGTCAGCCCGGCTTCGCCCAATGCCTGCACCCACCACACGGCGATCACGCGCCAGCCCGCCGGGTGCACGCCGCCCGTGCCGATCCACTGCACGACCTCGGACGTGTCCATGATCTGCGCGGCGTGCACGGTGTAGATTTCGTCCTCGCGGAAGTTGCGCCCGTGAAAGTGGTAGGTGTGCAGCGCGGTCAGCGCCAGCAGCAGCGCAGCGGCGAGCAGGAGGGTGGCGGAGCGCTCCAGGCGGGTCATGGCGTCACCGTCAGCGTGGTCAGGTAGTGCAGAGTAGAGCCGAGCGGCGCGCCGTCCGGCGTGAAGGCGGGCAGCGCCTCCGCCGTCACCAGATCGTGCAGCCCGATCAGCAGCGGATAGTCGCCTGGCGGCAGGTCGCAGGGGATGCCGAGCGTTCGCCCGTCCAGATGGTACGTGCCTGCCTCCCAGTCAATGGTGCGCGCGCCGCTCGGCTCGGCGTCGGCGCGAGCGACGCCCATGCCGTTCGCGTCGGCCAGCACCAGGCCGATGCCCAGGTCCGCGCCCGGCGCGTCGAGCGCCTGCCACCAACTCTCGAAGGGCACCTCCTGGCAGGCGCGGACGCTCACCCCGTCCGGCAGACTCCACCCCTGCAGGCTGATGGCGTCGCCGAAATGCGCCAGGTCGCGCAGGTCAGCAGGGACGCGGCGATACTCGCGCAGATAGTAGGTGCGCCGGTCGCCGAACGCCGTGCCCGCGCGGTAGAGGGCGAAATCCTCGCGCAACACGTCGAGGAACGGCCCGACGTTCTGCAGGATCAACTGCTCGTCGCCATAGATGTACCAGACGCGCCCGGCGTCGGCCAGGAAGTCAGCGAACTCGGCCAGGTATTCTGGCTCCGCCGTGAGGACGCGGTGCTCTAGGTGCTCCGCTTGCGGCAGTTCTTTGGTGAGGTAGCCGACAAAGTACATATTGCCGTTCTGCGGGCGCGGCTCCAGCCGGTCGAAGAAGTAGTAGGCCAGTTCGCGCGGCTCTTTGATGCCGCTCACCAGGAAGTGATCATCCGGCTGGTAGTGGGGCGCGATAAAGGCGACCGTTGCCTTGTAGGGCACGCTTTCGCGGTAGGCGCGGAAGTCCTTCAGCGCGGGCAGAGCGACCAGCGCGACGATTGCCACCTGCGCCTGCCAGGGCATCCGCCGCAGGGCAAAGGCCAGCAGCACAGCCAGCGGCGGCAGCAGGATGATCAGGTTGCGCGTGGTGATGCTGCTCATCAGGGCGTTGGCGACGAAGGCGGCGGCCAGCGCGATCAGCGGGACGAGCAGCACGTAGCGCTTGCGCCATTCTGGGCCGCCGCGAAAGATGGCGCTTTCCCCGCCTGACTGCCCCCAGACTCCGACCGGCAGCAGCAGCGCGGCGATCAGCAACAACTGGCCCAGGGCGTGCGGGGCGATTTGCAGCTCGTCGTGAATGAGGACCAGCGTGTCCCAATTGGACGGCGCGGCATAGGTCTTGCCGCCGCGAAACATGAAGCGATGGATGACCGGCAGCAGCCAGGCCGTGAACGACAACGCGACCGCCGCGAATAGCCCGAACGCGCGGACGTACCGCCCGCGATCCCAGCGCACCAGCAGCGGGAAGGCGATCACCATCCCGGCCAGGATGTACGCGGCGAAGTAGTGCGTTTGCAGGGCGATCACGCCGAAGACCACGAACAGCAGCGCGCGGGCAAACGTGGGGCGGCGCACCCAACGCAGGAACGACAGCAGTAGCCCGGCGGAGGTCAGCGCCAGCAGCGAGTAGGGCCGGAACTCGCGCATGTAGAAGATGAAGAAAGGGGTCGTGCCCAGCAGGTACAGCGCGGCCAGCCCCGTCCGCCGGTCGAACAGGTCTGCGCCCAGCCGGTAGACCAGGGCCAGGGTGAGCATGGTGCACAGGGCGGAGAGCCAGCGCGTCGCGCCTTCGGTCACACCGACCAGCTTGACCCAATACACGCCCAGAATGCGCCAGCCGGCGGGGTGCGACGCCTGCTGCGCGATCCACTGGGCGGTCTCGGCGGCGTTGAGCACCACCCCGGCGTGAACCGTGTTCACCTCGTCGGCGCGGTAGTCCCGCCCGTGATAGCGGACGGTCGCCAGAGCCACCGCGCCCAGGATCAGGAGGGCGGCGAGGAGCGCAGCGAGGGCGGCTGCCAGCCCGGCAGATCGGCGGGATACAGCCAGCGATGGTGTGTCGGTCACGCGCTCACTCTCCAGGTTGCCCGTTCAGCGTCTTATTGACCTCACCCCCCGCCTCGCTACGCTCGGCTTGCCCACCCCCCATGCATGGAGAGGGAGCGGTGAGGCACGCCAGCGCCGAGCGGGGGTGAGGTAAGGCAAAGAAGCGCCCCAGGCCATAGGCCAGCCTATCCGCTCCTGTGGAGTTACTCCTCAGGGCCGAGGCCCAGCCGGTACGCGCCCCCGTCGGCGGCGAGGATGATGGGCGTCAGCTTCCACTGCCCGGCCAGCGTTTCTACCGTATAGTCCGTCGCAATGCAATGCCTCCGCCCCCAGTCGCAGCGCGCAATCGGCTCGAACCAGACGAGCGTCACCTCCTCGCCCGCCTCGTCCTCGATCAGCGCGGCCCAGCCGTCGAGCGCCGCCGGCACCGGGTCGTTGGCCAGGCCGCTGTGCACCAGCAGGTGCAGCGGCGCGTTGGTCAAAATGCGCCCGCCCGGAGGCTCGGCACGCACGGCGCGCACCAGCGGCGACTCGCGCCACGTCTCGTAAGTGACCTGCGACGCCTGGGAGATGTCGCGCAGCGTGGGGAGGTTGTCGCGCAGCCGGTCTGCCGGGTAGAACAGCCACAACGCGGCCAGAGCAACAAGAGCGTGGGCAGGGAGCCGCCCGCCGCGCGCCCGCAACCAGCCCACCGCCCGGTCGAGGACGACGAAGGCCAACCCGATCACCGGGACGTACAGCGGGGCGAGCAGCCGCTCGTCAAGCGGGTCGTACTGCACGCGCGCCGCGCTGACCACGACAAAAGCTGCGTACAGCGCCGCGAACAGCATCAGCGGCAGCGCGCGCAGACCGGCCAGCCGTCGCAGCGCCCCGCGCCCCTCGCGCGCGACCAGCAGGGCGACTCCCAGCGCCAGCGCCCCGCCCACGATCAGCCCGGCAG
>JAGPFT010000397.1 GCA_018056405.1 Anaerolineae bacterium | reverse complement strand
GGCTATGGCTAACGCCCTGCAGCGCAAGACCGGGGCCAGGAAGCTGGTCATGGCCGGCGGAGTGGCCCTCAACAGCGTGGCCAACTTCCGGCTGCTGAGCGAGACGCCGTTCGAGGATGTCTACATCCAGCCCGCCGCCGGTGACGATGGCGGCGCATTGGGCGCGGCGCTGTGGGCCTACCACATTGTGCTGGGCCAGCCGCGCAAGCTGGTGATGAGCGATACCTACCTGGGGCAGCAGTTCTCCAACGCCGAGATTCGCGCCTTCTTCGACGCAGAAGGCATCCCCTACGAGGAGTACGAGGACGACGACCGGCTGCTCGACCGTGTGGTGGATGAGATTCTCGACCAGAAGGTGATCGGCCTGTTCCAGGGCCGTTACGAGTGGGGGCCGCGCGCGCTGGGCAACCGCAGCATCCTGGCCGACCCCCGCCGCGCCGAGATGAAGGACATCATCAACACCAAGATCAAGTTCCGCGAGCCGTTCCGCCCGTTCGCGCCGGTGGTGCTGCAAGAGCGCGCCGCCGAGTTCTTCGACTATCCCAACGTCGAGACGAACATGCTGCCACGCTTCATGCTGGCCGTCAGCCCGGTCAAGCCGGATAAACTCGACGTGGCTAAAGCGACAACGCACGAGGGTGGCACCGGTCGCCTGCAAACCATTGACCGGCAGACGAACCCGCGCTATTACGAGCTGGTGCGCCGCTTCGGTGAGGCGACGGGCGTGCCGATCCTGGTCAACACATCGTTCAACCTGCGCGGCGAGCCAATCGTCAGCTCGCCCGCCAACGCCTGGTGGACCTTCAGCCACAGCGAAATTGACTGGCTGATGATCGGGTCCTTCCTGGTGGGCAAAGACGCGAAGAAGAGGGTGTAACCATGTCCCAACCGTCCGCTTCCCACACCGGCAAGCGTCCGGGCGCGCTCAGCGGGCTGAAGTCTCGCCTGGGCATCCTGGGCGAGTTGTTCTCGTTCCTGTGGGCCGCCAAAATGTGGTGGCTGATCCCAATGATTATCGCCCTGATCGCCTTCGCGCTGCTGATCGTGCTCGGCTCGGCGAGCGGCGGCGGCCCGCTGATCTACACGCTGTTTTAGGAGGGCGCAGGCCATGACCGACTGGATCATTGCTGTGCTGATCGGGGCTGCTATCGGGTTGGTCGTCGGGGTGAAGATCGCCCGCGATTCCAACGCCCGGCAGCCAGTGCGCGGCGGCGTGCCGGCCCAGGTCTTCCACTACCTGGCCTGCGCCGGGCTGACCGGGATGCTGCCCTTCATCATCGCCGGCATTGTGGTGGGGCTGTCGTTCCTGGCCCTGTTCGGAACTGCCGTGGGCTTCCTGGCGCTGACGGGCGTGTTTCTGCTGGTGCACGCCGGGTTCGAGGCAGCGGCCGGCTCTCATTCGGCGGCTCACTGATCGGGCTGTACTTTTACGAGCGACAGTTCAGGGGCGGACAGCCATCCAGAAAGCATAAAGGTCGGCCCGCTTCGTTTACCTGACCCCGGCCTTGCTTCGCTCGGCCAGCCCTCTCTCCGCGTCGGCTATCCATTACCCACATCTTTGGCCGTGCCTGTCCCCCCCCATCCCTGACCCTTCCCCCACAAGGGGGGAAGGGAGAAAAGCGGCAGGCCTGCTCCCCTTCCCTCCGCGCAGCGCAGGGGAAGGGGCCGGGGGATGGGGGGGCCATATGTACCAACTTGAGCCTGGCTGCGCACGCCTCTCCCCCTCAATCCCCCTCTCCAGCCGAGCTAGAGAGGGGGACTTTGACCGCCGGATGGGACGTTTTCCCCCTCTCTGGCTTTGCCGGGGAGGGGCCAGGGGAGGGGCCTTCTGCTCACACCACACGCCCGGATGCCTAACCTGGTGCACATGGGGCCGGGGGATGGGGGGAGTGAGGTAAAGTGAAGGACAGCCTCCGATTCTGCTTGCTCCCAACGCCTGTCCGCCCCTGAACGAGCAACACAGCGGGGCAGGCACAAACCTGCCCCGCTTTTGTGGGGAGAAACAACGCTAGAGCGTGTTATGGACTTTCAACCCCTGTTTTCCGGCCCCTTTCTCGCCCAGCGGTTTGGGGGTAGCTCCTGGTTTTACCTCACCCCTGTCTCGGCGCTGGCGCGCCTCGACTCCCCCTCTCCATGCATGGAGAGGGGGGAAAGGTCGAGCGTAGCGAGGCCAGGGGGTGAGGTCAACAGGGCACCCTCTCCCTTGTCGAGGAACACGCTCTACGGGCGCGGCTGGAGCGTGACGGGAATCTCCACCGTCTCGGTACCGCGCAGCACGCGCAGGGTGATCGTGTCGCCGGGTAGGGTGTTGGCTTCGAGATAGGTGATCAGATCGCTCATCTTCTCGATGGGCTTGTCGTTGACGGCGGTGATGATGTCGCCGCCCACTGCCAACCGCCCAAACGGCGTGGTGATGGTCTGCTGTGCCCCGGACAGGCCGGCTTTCTGCGCCGGGCCGCCGCGCGTCACCTCGCTGACTATGACGCCCTTCACGTCCTCGCCTAGCCCCATCGCCTCGCGCTGTTCGGGCAGCAGCGTGGACCCGGCGATGCCCAGCCAGCTATGGGTATAGCTTCCCTCGGCGATGAGGTAGGGCACGATGCGCCGGACGGTGTTCGACGGGATGGCGAACCCCACCCCGGACGCCGAGCGCGACTCGCTCATGATGGCCGTGTTCACGCCGATCACGCGCCCGTCCGCGTCGAGCAGCGGGCCGCCGCTGTTGCCGGGGTTAATCGCCGCGTCGGTCTGGATCAGTTCCGGGATGCTGAAGCTGTCCTCATTCTGCAGGCTGCGATCCAGGGCGCTGACAATCCCCTGTGTCAGCGTGAATTCCTGCCCGAAGGGATTGCCGATGGCGTAGACCTGCTGCCCGACGAAGGCTTCGCTGGAGTCGGCGAAGGTGATTGGCTTGAGGGGCGCTTGGGCCGGGTCTACCTTGATCACGGCCAGGTCAGCGTCCGGGTCGCGCCCGACCAGTTCCGCCTCCAGGGTTGTGCCATCTACGAAGGTTACGCTGATGTACTCGGCGCTCTCCACAACATGGTTGTTGGTGACGATGTGTCCTTCCTCGTCAATGACGAAACCGCTGCCAGTGCCCCCGCCAAAACGAGTCACCACAGAGACATAGACGACCGATGGCGTGACCTCCTGGTACATCTGCGCCAGACTCACCTCTTCGGCGCGCGGTTGGTAGGTTGCGCCCGCTGGCAGCAGCGCCAGGCGGGCAGTTTCGCTGTCCTGCGCCTGCACACTCCACACGCCGAAGGCGGCGGCGATGAGCAGGACGATGAGCAGCACCCTTGCTGAGAGTTTTCGCTTGTTCATAGGAACCTCTTGCTCTGTCTGTGAATGCTACCGGTCCATATATCCACTATAGTCATACACCCGCAAGATAGATTATTTGTTTGCAGGTGATAAGAATCTGCTTAAAAAAGCAGCCCCGCCATCTTGCGGCGCGATGCTTCTCCTCGGCCAGGCTTCAGAGACCGTTTGAGAAGTCTTTCTAACCCCTATCCCCCCGGCCCCCTTTCCCCGCAAGCGGAGAAAGGGGGAGCAAGCTCAAGTCCCTCCCTGCTGGCGGGGAGGGATTGAGGGTGGGGTTGTCCTTCTTCTCAAATGGCCTCTCTGACCTTGCCCCGGTTTAACGGACAGTTTTGATTTCGTCGGCATACTGCTGTTCGAAAGCAGCAGGGCTGACATAGCCCAAGGACGAGTGCAGACGGTGGCGATTGTACCAGACTGCGAGATACTC
>JAGPFT010000012.1 GCA_018056405.1 Anaerolineae bacterium | reverse complement strand
CAACCTCTTTCACGGAAGGGTCTGCGGCGGGACGGCAAAGGACACGGGACTCACGAACAGCAACGCACCGTCATGAGGTTCCAGGCTGCCGGCGATCGTCTCCACCGGGGCGGACCAGGGCTGTCCCGCCGTCCAGTCATACACGTAGCGCGGCGCGGGCAGGCCCAACTGCGCCAGCGCGTACTGCCAGGCAACCGGCGCATCACCGCTGTTGAAGACGAAGATCGCCGCCTCTGCGTCTGGGGACTCTGTGTCCGGCGTGCGCACCTGCACGAGCAGGGGATCGTTCGCCCCCAGCAAAGGGAAGCGGCAGATCGCCCGCCGGGGATTGAGCAGCAGCTTCCACAGCCGCAGGCGCTCGTCGGAAAGCTCGTGCAGGGCGTCGCTGGTCATCACCACGCCCGCGCCCATGCCCGCGTAGAGGGCCAGCGACCGCTGTTCGGCGGCGGTCAGGTGATGGAAGCGCTCGCGCAGCAGGATGCAGTCGGGATCGGTCTGCCACAAGATGTGGTTGGCAAAGCCGCGCGCCGCCTGATCGCGCAGCAGCGACTGCGCTGACTGTTCGCCGCCCGTCCAGCGCACGCCGACATCGCGCCCAATGCGCACCCCCTCCACCAATCCCACCGAGGCCCACAGCGGGCAGCCGCAGCCCAGCCAGGTAGCGTCGCCGATCTCCGCGCGGATCATCTCGGCGGCGCGCCGCCAGATTTCGATGCGGCTGAGGCCTGGCGTATGCCAGACGGCGCGATCGGGGCCGTGCTCGGTGGGGAAGTGCATGAAGTCCGTCTTGAAGTACTCGCAGCCCCACTCGTGCCGCCACGTGCGGAACACCTGGCGCAGGTAGGCGAAGGCGTCGGGGTGCGTGGTGTCGAGAATGTAGTATTCCTCGCTGCGCTTGTGCCAGCGGAACTCGCCGTAGAAGGTCATCAACGCCAGCGGGCCGCCCGTCTGCCGGTCGGCCACCACCCAGTCGGGATGCGCGCGGTAAAGGCGGCTGCGGTTGCCCACCACGAACGGTGCGATCCACAGACCGGGGACAAACCCCGCCGCGCGAATCTCGTCCAACAGGGGTTTCATCCCGCGCGGGAACTGCGGCTTGACCTCCAGCCAGTCGCCCATTTCCGGCGTGAAACCATCGTCAATCTGGAAGAAGCGCATGGGCAGGTTGTGGCGGCGGGCAGCCTCGGCGACTCCGACCAGGTGCTCGCGGATGTTCTCCTCGCTGAGGGCGGCGTACAGGTTGTACCACGAGCACCAGCCGGTGATCGGCGCGGCGGGCGGGCGCGGAGACAGCGGCGACGCCGCCGCGACCAGCCTGGCCCACTCGCGCAGCGCCTCCTCGACCTCGCCGTGCTCGAAGAGGATCAGGCGCTCTGCCTCGCAGCGATTCTCCGCGCCGCGCGCCCGGCGATCCCACAGCGTGAGGACGGTCAGCGAGGGGACGGCCTGAGTCTGGCGGACGCTGAACGTCTGCTGGAAGCGGTCGTGGCGGTCGAAGCCGAGCACCAGGCTGCCCGCGCCCTGGCGTGGCAAGAGCTGGGTCATGGCGTAGCCGGTGGGCGCGCCGTCACCGGCAGCGGCCTCGTCCAGAGCCAGATAGCCGCTGCCGTCCCAACTGAAATAGCCGGTGCGCAGCCAGGCGCGCGCGTTCTCGATCTGCTGGAAGCAGACTCCGAAGGAATCGAGCGGACGCTCCTCCGGCCAGCCCTCCAGCCAGTAGTGCAGTTCGCAGCGGGCCGCCTCGCTCTGCCGGGCTTCGACGCCGAAGACTGCGCCGCCCAGCGCGGGCGCGGTGAACTGGAGCCGGATCGTCGCCGCGTATTCACCGCGCACTGGCCCTTCCAGTAGCGTCGTGCGGGCGTCGTCCAGCGGCGTGCCGTTGACCACAGGGCGCAGCCCGCGCAGAGTGACCCGCGCTGACTCGACGCTGAGCGCGCCCGTCGGTGTGACAGAGAGCTTCACAGCGTAACCTCCGCTCGTTGCTCGTTGGAACGCACTGCCGCCAGCACCAGGTCGAGCGTCCTGGCCCCTTCGCGCAACGGTGTGCGCGTCTCACCGCCGGTGCGGATGGCGTTCAGCAGGTCTTGCGTCTGGGCCAGCCGGAAGTCCCGCTCGGAGGCGATGACCAACGGCGCGCGCTCTGGCTCCGCTGTGAAGACGAACGTCGCCTGGTTCGCGCTGGCGAACTCCGCCGTCAGCCTGCCGGCGACCACGCGGTAATCATGAATCCACTTGCCAGGGATGGCCCCGTTGGTGGCGTAGACCACGCCCAGCGCGCCGTTGGCGAAGCTGATGACCGTCGCGCTGACATCCTCGGCGGTGTAGCCGGGCACGTCGCGGTGAAAGAGGTTCTCCTGGCGGCTGTAGACGCTCACTGCGTCGCCAAAGAGGAAGCGCAGCAGGTCGAAGAGGTGGATGGCCTGCTCGACAAGCTGCCCGCCTGACTTTTCGCGGACGCGCCACCAGTCGGCGTGCAGGGCGTTGCAGAAGTAGCGGGCGCTGATCAGGCCCGGCCTGCCCGCTTCGCCGGAGTCAAGCAGGGCCTTCAGGCGCTCGATGGCCTCGCCAAAGCGGAACATGAAGCCCACCTGGGTCTTGATCCCGGCGCGCTCGGCGGCCTCGACCATGCGCCAACCGTGCTCGGAGGTGAGCGCAATCGGCTTCTCGATCAGCAGGTGAATGCCGCGCGCGGCGGCTTGCTCCACCTCGTCCGTGTGGCCGTAGGGCGGCAGGCAGATGATGGCCAGGTCGAGGGCGGCCTGGTCGAACATCGCCTGGTGCCCAGTGAAGACCTGCGCTCGTCCGCCCGTGTACTGCTCGGCGAAGGCGCGCGCCTTCCATTCGTTGCGGTCGCAGAAGGCAACTATCTCCACTTCATCGGGCAGCGCCGCCAGAATCTGCGCGTGGCGGTGCGCATAGCCGCCGCAGCCCAGAATACCCGTGCGTAGAGGGGTCATGGGGTTCGCTCGCTTTCTCTTGGGAAACCCAAACACACAGAACAGGACGTAGGGGCGCTGCTGTGCTGCGCCCGGTTTACCTCACCCCCAGCCTCGCTGCGCTCGGCGCGCTCCCTTGCCCCCCATCCCCCGGCCCCTTCCCCCGCGCTGCGCGGAGGGAAGGGGAGCGATTTGCCCCTCCCCGCTGGCGGGGAGGGGCCACAGGGTGGGGTCAATGCGCCACACATGGCGTTGCGCGCTTCCCGCTGCGCCGAGCGCGTGAAGTTCATAACACGCTCTAGACTTCGGAAGTCTTCGGAGACTTCCGAAGTCTGCCCTTCGAGCGCCGGCGCAAAGGGGGCATGCAAACCCGCCCCTACATGCGTGACCCGTCAGGCGGGGAACTCCAGCACAGCCTGCATGATCTGGTCGGGCGACTGGTCGAGCAGGGTGAACAGTTCGCCGGCCCGCTCGAAGGGCGCAATGTGGCTGATCAGCGCGCCCAGGTGCAGCAACCCGTCAGCCTGAAGCCGGATCGCCGCCTGCCACAGGCGCAGCTTGTCCCAGCGGTATTTTAGCTCCGGATCGGTGCCGCCGATTTGCGAGCAGACGACGTTGATGCGGTTGTGGTGGAACTCCTCGCCCAGGAAAAGCCCCTGTGCCTCGCCCTGGAAGAAGCCCATCGCCACCACGCGCGCCGAATAGGCCGCCGCGCGAATGGCCTCGTTGAGCGCCAGCGTGGAGCCGCTGACCTCGAAGCACACATCCGCGCCGCGCCCGCCCGTCAGGTCTTTGATCGCTTCGGCGACCTTCTCGCGGCGAGCGTTCAGGGTCGTGTGCGCGCCGTGCGCGCGCGCCATCTCCAGGCGGGAGTCGTGCAGGTCAATGGCGATCACCTGCGCCCCGGATTGGCGGGCGGCCTGGGCGACGATCTGCCCCAGCACGCCCAGCCCAAAGACAGCGACCGTCTCGCCGATGCGCACGCGCCCATCGTGCACGCCGTTGAGGGCGATGGCCCCAATGTGCGAGAAGATGCCCAGGATCGGCTCCAGGCCGGCGGGCATCAGGCGCGGGCGGGCGTAGTCGGCGTCCGCCAGATGGTGGGTACGGTGCCCCCACGTGCCGAAGATGCGCGCGCCGATGGGAATATCCTCGACCGCGCTCCCGACCTCGATGACTTCGCCCACTTCCTCGTAGCCCCAGGTGCGGATCGGGTAGGTGAGCGAGGTCTCCTCGCCGGGGCGGAACAGGCGGGCGTCGGCGTCCCAGCGCTTGGTCAGGAAGGGCGTCGTGCCGCGATACTGCGTCAGCTCAGTCCCCGCGCTGATGCCGGAGAAGAGGGTCTTGATGCGCACGCCGTTGGTGGGGAGAGGCTCGTCTGGAACCTCTTCGTAGCCCAGCGTGCGCGGGCCGGTGACGACCAGGGCCTTGCTCATAGAGGGTGCCTCCTGAGGGAGAATGTAAGCAAGCTCAGGAAAGTTCTGCGAAGTCCGGTTATTTACCTCACCCCCAGCCTCGCTACGCTCGGCTTGCCCCCTCTCCATGCATGGAGAGGGGGCAGCGAGGCGCGCCAGCGCCGAGCGGGGGTGAGGTAAACCGGCGCACGGCAACTCGCTTCTTACAGACTGCGCAGCATGTCCAGCGAGAAGTCGTGCAGCGAGTCCAGCACCAGACTCGCCTTGCTCAGCACGTCATCGCTGGGCGGGTGATCGCGCGCAGGCACGGCGATCACTTTGACGCCCGCCGCCACGCCGGCCAGGATGCCATTGGCCGAGTCTTCGAGCACCGCCGTGCGCTCTGCCGCGACGCCCATCCGCGCGGTGATGGCCAGGTAAATGTCGGGGGCGGGCTTGCCGTGCAGCACGTCGTCAGCGGATAGCACCGGGTCGAAGGTGCCGTTCCAGCCCGCGCTCTCCAGCGCCGCGTGGATCAGGCGGTAGGGCGAGCCAGAGGCCAGCCCCAGCGGGTAGCGCCCGCGCAGCAGGGCGATGATCTCGCGCGCACCGGACATCAACGGCACCTCGTGGCGGTAGAGAGCGACCATTTCATCCAGCACGCGCTCGATGATCGCCTCGGTCGGCGTGCTGTCGCCCAGCTTGGCCTGGATCAGCCTGGCCCATGCCTGACTGTTGGTGCCCATCACCGCCTGTTGATCCGCGTCCGTCCAGCGCAGGCGCTCGGCCCCGAAGGCGGCGAGCCGCGCTTGCTGCCATAGCGGTTCCGAATCCACGAGCAGCCCGTCCATGTCAAACACAACGGCTTCGATCATCAGCCCTATCCTGGGGTGTGTGCGTCAGCCAACCCTCTGCCTGTGCATCGCCGGGCGCAGCAGAGACGCGCTCTGTGCGGGTGAACTAGCGGCTAGACGCTAACGGTAACTGTTCATGATGTCGCGCAGGGCGCGCGCCGCCGACGCCGGATCGTCGGCGAAGATGACGGCTCGCGAGGCGTTGACGATCATGCCGCGCCCCTGACTGTTCATGCCGGCGAGCATGGCCTGCTCGATGTCGCCGCCCTGCGTGCCGATGCCGGGCACGAGCAGGGTCATCTCGCCCGCCAGCGCGCGGATGCGGCGCAGTTCGTCCGGGTACGTCGCGCCGGCGACCAGCATACAGTTGCCGCGCATGTTCCACTGCTCGGTGACATGTTCGGCCACCACGAACCACAGCGGCTTGCCGTTCACGGCCAGGTCCTGAAACTCGCCCGCGCCGGGGTTGGACGTGCGGCAGAGCAGGATGCAGGCTTTGTCTTCGCGGGCCAGGAAGGGGGCCAGCGTCTCACCGCCCAGGTAGGGGTTGAGCGTCACGGCGTCGAAGCCCAGGTGATCGAAAATGGCGGTCACATAGCCGCGATTGGTCGAGCCGATGTCGGCGCGCTTGGCGTCGCAGATGGTCAGGATGTCCGGGTAGTGCTCGCGCAGGTACGCCTGCGTCGCTTCCAGGGCGCGCATCCCTTCGATGCCGCGCGCCTCGTAGAAGGCGGTGTTGGGCTTGTAGGCGCTGACATAGGCATGCGTCTGCTCGATGATCCAGCGGTTGAAGGCGAATTGGGGCAGTTCCTCGTCCTTGAAACGATCCGGCAGGCGCTCGTAGTCGCTGTCCAGCCCCACGCACAGCAGCGAGTCCACGCGCTCGGCGCGGTGGTCGTATTTCTCAATCACGCAGTTCATCGCATTTCTCCTTCCGTTTCGGTGGGAGGCGCCCCGGCCCAGCCATGTGGATCGCGCATCCACGCTTCGAGGATGGCCAGTTCCTCCGCCCCGAACAAACCCCGACGCGACGCTTCCAGGACGATGGCCGAAAACGGGGTCAGCAGGTGCAGGCGCACCCTCGCCCGGTCAAAGGCGTGCTGTGCTTCAGGGAAGCCATAGGTGGTGATGCACAGGCAGTGCTCGACGATGGCCCCGGCCTCGCGCAGCGCCTCGACTCCGGCCAGGCTGCTGCCACCGGTGGTCACCAGGTCTTCGACCAGCAGCACGCGCCTGCCGCTCACGTCGCCGCCTTCGATACGGCTGCGTGTGCCATGCTCTTTGGCCTGTTTGCGCACAAAGACCGACGGCACTTCCAGCGCGTAAGCCAGCGCGGCGCTGTGCGGGATGGCCGCCGCCTCAATGCCGGCGATCACGTCGAAGGCCAGCGCGCCCTCGGTAATCGCCCGGCGGAAGCCCTCGATGACCACCTGCCATTGGGCGGGCCAGAAGGGCAGCCGCCGATTGTCCACGTAGACCGGCGAGAGGATGCCCGATTTGAAGGTGATCGGCGCGCGCGGGGTGAAGACTACCGCCTCACAATCCAACAGCGCGCGGGCGATCTCAGCCCCCAGCGCGTTCGAAAGACTCATCGCTCCTCCTCGTAAGCCAGCAGCGCGCTTGCCAGCGGCCCCCGGTAGACGAGCGCCGACCAGTATTGCATGGCGGCGATCCCCAGCCGGGCGAAGGCGCGCAGCGTGGCCCCGTCCTGCACGCCGCCGCAGCCGATCACGTCCACCGGATAGCCGTGCGCGGCGCGCTCGGCCATCAGCAGCGCGGCCACCTCGACGGCGCGGGCATGCAGCCGCCCGCCACCGACGCCAGCCATCACCGCCGGGTTATCCGGCGCGGGCAGGGGCAGCGTGTTCGTCGCCACGACCGCCGCCACGCCCGTCTCGGCGAAGACGCGCAGCAGAGCGCGGTACTGCTCGTCGCTCAGGTCCGGCCCCACTTTAACCCACAGCGGGGGGATTCGTCCAGTGGGTGGGGGTGACGACTCGCCTGGCGTTGAGCCATCAACCTCACCCCCTGGTCTCGCTGCGCTCGGCCTTTCCCCCTCTCCGTAAACGGAGAGGGGGGGGCGAGGCGCGTCAGCGCTGAGCGGGGGTGAGGTTGACCCAGGGCGCGGCAGAGCAGCGCCCCTATGGGTGGATGGGGGTGCGACCCTCTCGCGCAACAGGGCCAGCGCCGCCGCGCAGAGGGCGCGCGCTTCGTCCGCCGTCTGATGACCGCGCGGGTCGTCTTCGGTGTTGGGGCAGCTCAGGTTGAGCGTGAACCAGGTGGGGACGACGCCCGCCGCCACGAAAGCGTCCAATGACGCCAGAACTTCGTCAATCTGCTGGGCGGGGTCGCTCACGCCGGGGCTGACGGCGATGTTGATCCCGTACTGACGGGGCAGCGTCTCGCGGTGCGCGCCCAGGAAGGCCGCCGCCGCGCGCGCGCCGGGGTTACGCAGGCCGATGCGGTTCTGCGTGGAGCGGGTGGGCACGTCGCGCCAGGTGACGACGCCGGGATTGCCGGGGCGCGGCCAGCGCGTGAATGAGCCGAACTCGACCAGCCCCACCAGCGGCGGCAGGCAGCGCCAGCCGGGGATGATGTCCCGCCCGGTGCTGAGCGCGGCCAGCGCCTCCTCCTCCGAGGCAAAGCCGTCGCCCTTGACCAGCCCGGCGGCCAGGATCAGCGGGGATTCCAGCGTCACGCCGCCCACCGCAACGGGCAGCGGCGGCTGGATCACCCCGCGCAGCGTCCCCAGCAATGGCAGCAGCCACGTCTGCCCGTCGGCCCAACGCAGCCAAACGTGCATCTGCTGGTGCGCGCGCTGGGCAGACATGCAGAAGATCAGCGGGCGGGCCAGGCGGCGGTAGCTTGCGTCATACAGGCGCAGCAGCGCCCCACGTGCCCCCTGGCCGATCATGACGCCTCCCCGAACAGGCCGCGTCCGGAGCCAGGGGCGGCCAGCACGCGCTCGCCATCGAAAACGATCTGCCCGCGCACAACCACCTGGCGCACCTGACCCATGACGCGCATCCCCTCGAAGGGCGACCAGCCGCAGGCCGTGTGCAGGCGCTCGCGGGCGATGACGTAAGAGGCGTTGAGGTCTACAACGGTGTAGGTCTCCGCCGGCGGCAGCACGCCGAAGATGCGCCCCGCGTTGGTCGCCAGCAGCGCGATCAACCGCTCGACGGTCAGCCGGCCCGCGCGCAGCGCCGTGACCAGCAGCGGCAGCGTCGTCTCCAGGCCGGGCACGCCGGACGGCGGCGGATCGCCGTCCTTCTCGGCCAGCGTGTGTGGCGCGTGGTCGGACTCGATCACGTCCACTGTGCCGTCGGCGACGGCGTCCCACAGGGCGGCGCGGTCGGCTTCGGTCTTCAGCTCCGGCTTCATGCGCCCCAGCGCGCCCAGCGTCCGGGCGTCGCGCTCGGTCAGGTAGAGGTGATGCGGCGTGACGCCGATGCTCAGCGGCAGCCCCTCCGCTTTGGCGGCGCGCAGCAGGGCGATCTCCTCGGCAGTGCTGATATGGCAGAAGTGAGTACGCTTGCCGGTGAGGCGCACCAGGGCCAGGATGTCGGCCACCGTCCCCCCCTCGGCGTGCACGGCGATGACCTTGCCCGCCGGCCAGGCGCGGAAGTGCGCCTCGCGGGCCGCCTGATCGTCGAGCAGCAAGGTGCCAGTCGTGGCGTTGTTGTAGATTTTCAGCCCGCACACGCGCCCGGCGATGGCAGGATAGATGGCACTGTTGTCGGCCTGGCTGGCCCCGAAATACACGCCCCAGTCGCAGCGCGCACCCGCGCTGATGGCGCTCAGCTTGCGGATCAGCGCCGCCTGGTCAATGGTGGCGGGCGGCGTGTTGGGCATATCCAGCACGGCCCAGTAGCCCCCGGCCAGCGCCGCCGCCGTCTCGCTGGCGAACGTGCCCTTATGCGCCCAGTCGAGGTCGCGCAGGTGCACGTGCGGATCGATCATGCCGGGGATGGTCAGCGTCGAAGTCCTGCCGCGTTCGCTTACACCCATAAGCCTCCCAACACTTTCGCCAGCAGCGCCATGCGCACGAACATGCCGTTTTCCATCTGCCGGAAGTATACCGCGCGCCTGTCGGCATCGAGCGCGTCGTGATCTTCGGGCGTGCCCATCTCGTTCTTGCGCGGCAGGGGGTGCATGAGGATGGCGTCCGGCTTGGCGCGGGCGAGTACCGGCGGCGTCATGATGAAGCGGTCTTTGATCGCCTCGTACTCGGCGCGGTCGGCGAAGCGCTCTTCCTGCACGCGCGTCCAGTAGATCACGTCTGTCTCGGCCAGCACGTCGTCAATGGTGTCCGTCCAGCGGACGCGGATGCCCTTCGACTCCACAAAGCGGATGATGTCTTCGGGCATGGGCAGCGATTCTGGCCCGACGAAATTGAGTATGGTGTTCTGCGCCTCGTAGCGGGCGATCAGCTTGGCCAACGAGTGAACGGTGCGCCCGTGCTTCAGGTCGCCGACCAGGGAAATGTTCAGCCCGTCGAGGGAGCCTTTGGCGTCGAAGATGGTGAAGCAGTCGAGCAATGCCTGGGAGGGGTGCTCGCCGATGCCGTCGCCGCCGCTGATAATCACCGGGCGGCGCGAGATTTGCTCGGCCAGCCGGTCGAGGTAGTAGGCGGCCTCGTAGGATGAGCCAACGTCGGGGTGGCGCAGGACGATCACATCGGCGTAGCAGCCCACGGCGCGCACCGTGTCGGCCAGGTTCTCGCCCTTGTAGATGGACGAGAAGCGCACGCCGTTGCTGGCCGCGACCACTTCGCCGCCCAGCCGGCGCATGGCCGCCTGGAAGGACAGGTCGGTGCGCGTGCTGGCCTCGTAGAACAACGTAGCCATCATCTTGCCTGCTGTGAGGGCCAGCAGCCCGCGATCCTGCTGCTTGATGCGGCGGCGGATCGAGGCTGTGGCGTCGAAGAGGATTTGCAGGTCGTGGCGGTCGAACTGATCCACCGAGATGATGTGCTTTTCGGTGAAGTTGCCGTCAATCTTGGGCGGGGTGTAGAGCGTCAGGAAGCGTCGGGACGGGCGAAGATCGTTGGTGATGAAGTCGTCTGGCATCGTGGCCTCCGCAGCACGCATAAAAAAAGACCACCAACCGGTGGTCTTAACGGTCAAAAACGACGGGTACGGCCAGTGACGAGTCGCCGCCCGCGTCCAGCAGACGCGGGACAGGCAGCAGGCAAACAGCGTTCATCTCCGGCAGCATCTCCGTCCTCGCACAACAGGCGGCTCGCTCCCTGCGACGGAGGCGCGCAACGCAACGTCTACTATCCCAGTGACCAAGCCTGGCTGATTTTTACCAGGAACAAGCGGCGGCGTCAAGGGCAAAAAACACCCAGCGCGCGCAGGTGGCGTCGTAATGCCCTTACGGGCATGAGGGTGATTCCAATGTTCTGCAAACACTACGACATTGAGTTTACGTGGCCGTTGTCGTAATGCCCTTACGGGCATGAGGGTGATTCCGATCGAGCGGATTGCGGTCGTTCCGTTCCGGGACAGTTGGTCGTAATGCCCTTACGGGCATGAGGGTGATTCCAATAATGCGTTTTGGTGGTACCCGTTCAGCAAGCTGTGTATGTCGTAATGCCCTTACGGGCATGAGGGTGATTCCAATCACGCAAGCGAAACGCGAAAGGAGACGCAGGGGACAGTCGTAATGCCCTTACGGGCATGAGGGTGATTCCAATGGACTTAATGTGAGAGCCGTAGACCCAGATGAGAAAGTCGTAATGCCCTTACGGGCATGAGGGTGATTCCAATCCCTTCACCAGATGTGCGGGCTAGGACTTGACAGTCTGGCGTCATAATGCCCTTACGGGCATGAGGGTGATTCCGATAGAGGAGGGTAAGATGCGCATCGTTATATCCGTCCTGGTGTCGTAATGCCCTTACGGGCATGAGGGTGATTCCGATGAAGAATATGGTTAACACTAAAAGGAAGAGCAGTAGATATGTCGTAATGCCCTTACGGGCATGAGGGTGATTCCGATGGTACAGCAACCCGCGTTCCACAAATACCCTGTTCAAATGTCGTAATGCCCTTACGGGCATGAGGGTGATTCCGATGGACTCATGGGAGGCGTATGATGATTGCAATCCTGATGTCGTAATGCCCTTACGGGCATGAGGGTGATTCCGATCATCATGTGTGGTGCCGATTTGCGCGGTGCCAATCTACGTCGTAATGCCCTTACGGGCATGAGGGTGATTCCGATCATCAGGTATGGCGTCCATGCCAGCGGCGTGGTGGGTTTGTCGTAATGCCCTTACGGGCATGAGGGTGATTCCGATAATCTCGTTGGCGTGTTCCTCAAAACCCTGCACGGGACAGTCGTAATGCCCTTACGGGCATGAGGGTGATTCCGATCCCCCAGAGGAAACGGCAAATAAGACAGTGATTTGTTGGTCGTAATGCCCTTACGGGCATGAGGGTGATTCCGATATTGGAACTTACGGCTAGGGTGGATGGAGATATATATGGTCGTAATGCCCTTACGGGCATGAGGGTGATTCCGATATTACCACAGTACTATGTTTTTTGTCAAATATCCCCATTTTTGTTGAGCAAAGATTGAGAAGAGGCCATTGCGCCCAGGCCGTCGCCAAGCCTTTCTTCATATAAGGGCCTTATTTTGTGCAAAATCCATCTGTTTTTTGCGAGACCCCCCTTTAGTCAGGCTATTACGTAAGAGGCTCGCTAAAGGGGGGTCTCGCAACGCTTCAGAGAATGATCGCGCCAGGGGGTTCGGGCGGCTTGCCTTGCCCCAGGGCGATCACCCGCTTCTGGCAGGCCGCGCACAGCCAGTACAGGCGCACGCTGTCTTCTTTGACTTCGATCAGCTTCTCCAGCCGGCCCAGCAACTCGCGCTGCGTCGCCTGGGTCAGCCAGACTTCGAAGACGCTGAACTGCACGCGCTGCCCGTAGTCTTGCAGCAGGCTGGCCACCTTCGTGCGCCGCCTGTCGTTCGGGATGTCGTAGCTCACCAGGTAGAAGTCCATCAGCGCACCCTGAACGGCTGGTAGTCTGGCTGGCCTTCGCGCAGACAGCGGGCCAGCAGCCGCGTCTGGATTTCGAAGGCGCGGCGGTAGGTCATCTGCTCCTGAGTCACCGGATGGCGGATAGTCGTCTCGACGCGCTCCTCGAAGGTACGGATGAGATGGCGCTTGCCATTATCGCTCAGCAGGACGGGCCGGTCGGGAGTCGTGCCAGGTGAAAAGTCGGCGGGCGTGATGAGATCGTTGTTCAGGCAGCGCAGCACAACCGAGTCCACGACGATGGCGCGAAACTCCTCCATCAGGTCGAGGGCCAGCGACGGGCGGCCATACTCGGTCACATGGAGCAGGCCCAGGTAGGGGTCCAACCCTACCAGCGATACGCTGGCCTCCAGCTCGCGCGTCAGCAGGGTATAGCCGAAGCTGAGCAGCACATTGACCGGATCGGGCGGCGCTGCTCGATGCGCAGCCTGGCCCCTTGTTCGACGATGTACAGCGGTGGCATGGCCCTCGTTCGACCTCACCCTTCTCCATCATCGAGATCGTCCATGATCGCCCACTCGATCCACTCGTCGTCGGGATCGTCCACCAGACCGAGGGGACTTTCATAGGACGTACTGCCTCGGCTGTGGCGGACGCGCTCGCGCCGCGTGGCGGGCGCATCGGGGCGCGTCAGTTGGTAGAGGAACCAGAAGACCAGGCCGCCAAACCCCAGCAGGAGGATTCCTTCGCACATTGGCTTTTCCTTTCGCTATGCGGTTGTCAAGGTGCGCGAACGGCGCGCTGTGCTCAGGGCACCACGCGCCGCGTCTGGCCCATGCCGGTTGTCGTCAGCAGCCCGACGCCGGCGTAGAAGGCGAAGTCGGCCAGCAGAGCGAGCAGGCTCATCCAGTAGCGGTCGAAACGCACGGCCACGTAGCCCGCCGTGCCCACCGCGCCCACTTGCAGCCCGCCATCCTTGCCCGGCAGGGCGCGCGAGCGCAGCCGGAAGTTGTTCAGCGCCACGCACTCGGCCCCATAGCGCCGCACTTCCGGGCTGAGCGCGACCGGGCTGAAGGCGTTCCAGCGGTCGGCCAGCCCGCCGAAGACCAGGTCGGGCAGGGGGATGGGCATGGTCATCTCGCGCTGGCGGAAGGCCACCGGCGCGGTGAAGTTCAGCGTCAGGCGGCGGGGTGCCCCCTGGCGGGCCAGCAGGTAGGGCGCAGCGATCTCCTCGTAGGTGGCCGTGCCCGCCCAGGGATGCGCCTGCGGATCGGCGGTCACGCTCTCGACGGGCAGCGTCACGCCGTCCAGTTCGATGCTGGCGGGCGGGTGTTGCTGGTGGGCCAGCAGTATTTGGGACACCGCCGGGTCGAGCGAGGTCAGGCGCAGCCAGTAGGAGCGATCCGGCGTCAGGGTGCGCGTGCGATCGGGCTGTATCCGCCCGCCGCCGACCAGCGAGGAGCAGGTGAAGGGTTTGGGGCCATCGGCGTCGTGCCAGTGCTGGGCCAGGGCGGGATCGTGCGCGTCCAGCCAGCGCAGCAGCAGGGCGTGCGCGGCCCGGCCCAGGTGACCGGGCAGGGTCACGGGCTGGGCGGGGCGCACGGTGACGACGAGGGAGACGAGTTCGCTCATGGCGCCGCCTGGATCAGGTCGAGGATCAGGGTGTTGATGGCGTCGTAGGGGTTGGCTGCGGGCTTGTCCGTGCCTGTAAAACGGTTGTACAAAGCCCACATATGTTGCAGCAGGGCGCTGATTTCTCCGCCGAAGGCGTCTACGAGCGTGCTTTGAGATACACCGGCGTGTTGGTGGGTGGCCTTGTTGCGCAAGTCAGCCAGCTTTTTAAGCTCTGTGATCTCGTCAAGAAACTCCGCCAGGTCGGGCATCGTTTCAGCCTTGAAGCGCAGAATATGCTCAAAGACGTAGGTGGTCGCCGTGCGCTTGGGAATAATGTTCTTGCTCTTGAGATATTCCTCCAGGCCAGGTTCACGCTTGAGCCAGTCTTCAGCCAGCATATCGCCTTTTTCTGTTTCGATCAGGTGCGCCCCATGCCGAACTACCAGTTGGCGCAGCAGTTCTTCGCGGAACGCAAACACGTTGTTCAGCGCATCCTTGTACGCGCCGAGAAAGAAATCAAGCTCCGCGCCGTAGATTTCCTCGCGCATCAGCCAGACTTCATCGCGCGCCTGCAAGTCATCGGCCAGCTCGTGGATGCGGGTGGCAAATGGCGCAGGGAGACCCCGATCTGCGCCAAAGATCGCCTTCTCCGCTTCCTCGAAATTGAAGTTGAACCGTTGCGTGGCATAGCTGAGAACAGCTACCAGAGCATCGTACTTTTCATGTTTCCATTCCTGCGCCAGGAGTTTGCGGCGCGCCTTGACCAGGGAGAGGGCAGCGCGATATTGGAAGTCTTTGACGTTGCGCTCCAAATCCTCGACGAGCGCATCGAGGGTCAGTTTTCGCCCGATGTCCAGGCTGATGGGCATGGCGCGATGAGGCGTCACATAGAGCGGCAACGCCCGCTCCCCGAAAGCCCTGATGCCCTGGAACATCAGCATAGACGCCATCGCTGGCGTGCCGCCGGAAACAGCCAGATACACCTGATCGTAGGTTCCCTCGGCGGCGACCTCTTTCGTCAGCGTCTCGTATACGTGGAGCATGTAGTCGTAGTCGGCTGGACTCTGCTCAGCCCTGACGATGCTGATAGCTTCCGCTTTTGCCAGGTGGTTCCACTTATCGTGTTCGCGCAACAGGCGGGCGATCACCTCGGCGAGCAGGATTGTGTCGCTAGGACGATACTTCTCGTCCTGCTGATCGGAAGCGACCAGCACCACCCGGTCTACCGGCGCGCCGTGTTTCTTGACGACCCACTGCAGGGCTTTGACCAGGATGGGCAGTTCGAGCGAGTCGGCCACTGCCGGCCATTCATCGAGCAGTTGTTGGCCCAGCAAGCGCGCCTCCCTGGGGAGATCAGTGCCACCAGGCACCTGCACATCACGGTTGCCAACGTTAGCAATGAAGAGCACGCTCATCACACACCTCCATGCGCACTTTGATCCAGCCGAGGGGGAACGCCGGCTGTCCGCTCGAAGTGACGACTACACGCCGGCTCTTGGGGTAGATGTCGTCGGCTTTGTACTTCCCCTGGCGCACCATCGTCCTGCCATACTTCTGCACCACCTGCTCGAACACTTTTCCATCTCGCGTCAGGACGTCACCGAACGTCTTGCTGTCCCAGCCCCCGCCCCAGCCAAGTTGGAGCAGGAATTCGGAGCGCTTGTCAAGCTGACCTAACAGGCGGTAGAGTGTCTCATAGAACGATCGGATAGGATCGCTGCTCGCCCCCCAGCGAATACGCTCGCTGTCAATGCGGTGCACAGTGAAAGCATTAACCACTTGGGGGATCACCTTGAGCCACTTCAGTTGATCGTCAGCCGACCAACCAAGCGTCTTGGCAACAGGCTGCTGACACAGAAAACCGTCCAGGGTCAGCGCCGCCTCGAAAGTTACGTCCCTGCGTATCGCCTCAAGTTCAATGGGTGAGCCGGCTTTGTCGCCGACAGCCACCTGCACATTGAGCAACTGCAGATTCTCTTTTTCGCCCGGCGTACTGTCGCTGACCTGAAGTGCACGTAGCAGATCGTGATTGGGTTCTTGTCCGCGTGGGGCCGGATCGGCGTTCAGTACCTTCCGCTCCATCGGCAGCGCTGCGAACTTAGGCCCGCCGCGTTCGTTAAGGTCGCGCAGATCGAATGCGAGCTTGCGCTGTTGCCAACCCACATAAGCCAGCGCCGTGCGCAGCGCTCCCTTCAGCGATGAGCCGGGGATGTAGGGCCGATCCCAGGGGTCTTTGAGCTGCTCCTGTAGCTCGGCCCCCTTCCCCTTGGAGCGCGGCTCCCCGCGCAGCACATAGCGGAACAGCGGGCTGGCAGGATCGTACTCATCAGGCCGGATCAGGTCACTCGCCGGAACGCCCTGCACCATCTTCTCAAACTCGTCAGGATCGTGCTCATAGAGCATATCCGCCAGCACATCCGCATCGAAGACCCAGGTCTGGCCCCGGTGAGTCACGTAGTCGTACCCCTGGCGCAGCGTGTTCCCCGTGCCGATATGCAGCGGCGAGAGTGTGGTGATGGTGAGCTTGTAGGTGTCATGCAGCTTGCCCATCAGTGACCTCCTGTCACGCCCACGGTGAGCGCGATTCCACTGCGCCAGACGGGATGCTGAGGCGCTCCAGATTGCTCGTACTCTGGGCATACGTTCACGATCTGGCCCACCACTGGCACGGGCGCAACCAGCACCGACCCAGCCTCGATCATGCGCACGCGCTTGCGCCGCTGAGCCGGGCCATCCGGTGAGGCCAGCCACCCGCCGACATCCACCAATTCGTAGCTGGCTCCCTCGTGAAGCACGCCCCCGTCAATTTCGTCCTTCGTCGGGTTATAGCGCGAGAGGGTCATGACGCGCTGCGCGCGCTGCGGTGATGGTAGATCGGGCGGATCTATCCGTTCCACTTCAAGCGCCCCATAGCCGGCGGAGCGCG
>JAGPFT010000396.1 GCA_018056405.1 Anaerolineae bacterium | reverse complement strand
TCTCAACCGCTCCATCCCAGAGCGCGCAGTGGTCGCAGAGAAAGCCTCAGAGCTTTTCCGACTTTCCCCTCCGCGCCCTCGTCATCTCAGCGGCTCAAGATCACTGCCCCAAAAAGCGAATGCACCCCTGGCGTGTGTGTCCCTGGCGTCTTCTCCCAAATTCGCTAGACTCATCAGGGTGACGGGTGATTGCGCCGGAGAAACGGGCGCTAGGAGCGTCCTCATTTCGTGGCAGCCGCGCCCTGCCCTGCGCCTGATCACCAGGCTGCACATCGTGCGCACGCGCTGCGCTGCGCGCGCCCCCCGGTCACAGGGCGCGCCAGCGAGCCGGCATCGCTGAGGAGCACATCTCGTGCCGCGATCTCAGTTCGTAACTCCCCAGATTCGCGCGCGGCGGATGAGTCGCCAGACGCGCCTGGCCCGCGCGGCGTGGCGCAATCTGCGCGTGATCCTGCGCGAGTTTCGGACGCCGATTGGCGTGCTGCTGATAGCGGTCTTTGCCGGAGGCTGGCTGTACGGCGAGCTATGGGTGTGGGCCGGCCACGAGCGCATCCCCTATGTAGACCTGCCCTATACCATGCTGGCTCTGATGATCGTCGAGACGCCAAGCGACATCCCGCGCGAAGCGCAGCTTGTCGCTTTCTGGTACGCCATGCCCCTCATCGGGGCCTATGTCGCCGCGCGCGGCGTGTTCGACTTTATCAACCTGTTCTTCAACAGCGGCGCGCAGAGCAATTCCTGGGAGGAAGCCGTGGCATCCACGTACAGCAACCATGTCATCGTGCTCGGCGTGGGGCACCTGGGCACGCGCGTCGTCCGTTCGCTGGTGACGATGGGCTTTGAAGTGGTGGCCATTGATCATCACATCGAGCCGGAGAAACGGGACGAGCTAAGCCAGCTGCGCGTGCCGCTGGTCGCCGGAGACGGTCGCCTGCCCGCCACGCTGGAGACAGCGGGCATTCGTCAGGCGCAATCGCTGATCGTTTGCACGTCGAACGACCACATGAACCTGGAAGTGACCATGCGCGCCCGCGATCTGAATCCTCACATTCGCATCGTCGTGCGCATGTGGGAAGATCGCTTCGCCACGCAGATTCGCCACTTCATGAACGTCGAGGCGGTGCTCAGCGCCACCGACCTGGCAGCCCCGGCCTTCGCTTCAGCCGCGCTCGGCATTGAGATCACCCAGACGCTGGAGATCAACGGCGTGGAGTACAGCATGATCCGCCTGGAAGTCGCGCCCGGCTCCTTCCTGGACGGCCAGACGGTCGGCGTGCTGCAAGAGTCTGAGGACATGGACATCGTGCTGCACAGCCACAACGGGGCCATGACGGTGCATCCCGCGCCGCAGGCAGTTGTCCAGGCGGGCGATACGGTGGTGATCTTCGCCCTGCACAGCAAAATCACCGACGTGGTGATGCGCAACCAACAGCGCCGCTGAGCGGGCCATTCAGCGCTCGCCGGTCTCTGCCGCGTCTTGCGGGTCTTGTAGCCAGCAGGCGACCAGCGCCTGCAAGCGCTCGTAGTGCGACCCGCGCCAATAGACTTGCCCGCAGGCCGCGCAGATGCGAAAGTCGTCGTGATGGGCGCGCACCTGCGGCGGCAGGCGATTCTCCACACTCTGCTTGGCGACAGGCTCCAGCACCCCGTTGCAGCGGATACAGCGCGAGAAAGGCGCGACCAGGCAGTAGAGGTCGAAGCGGCGCAGCACTTCGCGCACCTGCTCACGCGGGTTGGTCGCCCGCACGCAGTAACCGTGCGTCACCTGGCGGCGCTTGAGCAGGCCGCGGTCGCGCGTGAGCAGCGTCCGGCGCTCGTCGCGCGAGAGGGCAGCGAGCGTCGCGTCGTCACAGTCCGAGCTATAGAGCACGTCGAAACCCAGCAGGCGCAGGTAGCCGGCCAGCCGTCCCAGATGCACATCGAGCACAAAGCGCGGTCGCCGCAAGGGGCGGGGCCGGACGCGCAGCAGCGGCGTGATGTCGAAGGACTCAAAGACCGGATAGACGCTGATCCGGTCGCCGTCCTGCACCAGGTAGCGAAAATCCACTGACTCGCCATTGACCAGGATCAGGTCAACCTCGGTGTGTGGCACGCCCAGCGACTCGATCATGTCCTTGATCGAGACGCGCCCGTCGAAGCGGTGCGCGAAGGGCACCTGGCGGCGGCTGGACGGCAGGAAGTCGTTCAATTCGGCGTAGAAGCGAAAGGTGGCCTGGGACATGCGTGTTGTTCTCGATAGGCGCTATTATACGCCAGATTCAGACTTCCGAAGTTTTCGAAAACTTCGGAAGTCTGTGGCCGGGCGATTCCGCGCAGAACCAGCCCTGGTCTTATGGGGCGAATTTGTCTAAAATCCCTGCACATTATTGGCTCGCTGCAACCCGCTAGCTGTAAGGACGCCCCATGCGCTACCACATCTGGACTCTGGGCTGCCAGATGAACGTCGCCGACACGCAGCGACTCGCCTCCGAGCTAGAGCGGCTGGGGCATCAGGCCGCCGCCGACCCCGACGAGGCCGACATCCTGGTGATCAACACGTGCGTGGTGCGGCAATCCGCCGAAGACAAGGCGTATGGGCGGCTGCGCGAGCTGGCCCAGGTGAAACGGAGCGATCCGGGCAAGGTGATCGGGCTGATGGGCTGCCTGGTCGGGGTGAAGGACCCGCTGCGCCTGCGCGAGAAGCTGCCGCACGTGGACGTCTTCCTGCCGCCGTCCGACCCCGCGCCGATGGTCGCCTTCCTGGGCGAACGCGCCGCCGAAGGGGAAGCGCGCGCGCAGGACGCCGCCGCCCGCGCCGCCCGTGACCATCTGCAGGACTTCGCCGACGAAGCGCCCGGCGCGATCCTGCTGCCGGAGGGCGAGCGCGGGACATTGGTCAGCGCGCACGTGCCGGTCGTCTACGGCTGCTCGCACGCCTGCACCTTCTGCATCATCCCCTACCGGCGCGGCGTCGAGAAGTCGCGCCCGGTCGGCGAGATCGTCGGGCACGTGCGCAGCCTGGCCCGTCAGGGCGTGCGCGAGGTGACGCTGCTGGGGCAGATCGTGGATCGCTACGGCAAAGACGTGCCCGACGGCCCCAACCTGGCGCAGTTGCTGCGACTCGTGCATGACGTGGCCGAGCAGGAAGGCGTCGAGCGCATCCGCTTCCTGACCAGCCATCCCAACTGGATGACCGACGAGTTGCTGGACACGGTGGCCGAATTGCCGCGCGTCATGCCGCAGATCGAGGTGCCGGTGCAGGCGGGCAGCGACGAGGTGCTGGCGCGGATGCGGCGCGGCTACACCGTGACCCAGTACCGCGAGTTGATCGCCCGCATCCGCCAGCGCATCCCTGGCGTGGCCATTCACTGCGACGTGATCGTCGGCTTCCCCGGCGAGACGGAGGCGCAGTTCCAGGATACGTATGACTTGCTGGCCGACCTCAAGCTGGACAAGGTGCACCTGGCCCGCTACAGCCCGCGCCCGCACACGGTCAGCGCGCGTACCCTGCCCGACGACGTACCCGCCGAAGAGAAGAAGCGCCGCCTCGCCGCGCTGGAGGCGCTGCAGGAGCAGGTCGTCGCCGGGATCAACCGGCAGTTCCTGGGGCAGACGGTCGAGGTGCTGGTCGAGGATCAGGTCAAGGGCAAATGGCGCGGGCGCACGCCGCAGAACAAGCTGGTCTTCTTCAGCGACGACTCGCGCGACTGGCGCGGGCAGCTTGCCCAGGTGCGGGTGACGTGGACCGGCCCCTGGAGTATGCAGGCGCGGCTGGCGG
>JAGPFT010000395.1 GCA_018056405.1 Anaerolineae bacterium | reverse complement strand
GGCTAAGGAGCGCGACCCTGTTGCCTGATAGGTTTTGCACGTACCCCAACTTCGACCTGGGCGGCAATTTGTGTTACCCTACGGCCCTGTGAGCAGTGAGGTGTGACCTGAAAGGAAAAGAGGACAAACTCATGACCGGTTCTGTACGCGCCGCCGTCGAGCGCCATACGGCGCAGATTCGGGCGCTCTCTATAGATTTCAGCCTGAAAGAATGGATCGCAGCGACCACCGGCACCCCCCAGGCACTCAATGACGCCGCCGAGGCCCAGCGGGCGTGGATGCGCTTCCAGGCCGACCCGGAAGCCTACGCGCAGTACAAACAGTGGGACGAGGAAGGCGCGGCGGGCGACGACGCGCACCTGGCGCGCATGGTGCGCGTGCTGCATTACGGGTTCGGAGCGGGGCAGCGCGACCCGGCGACCATTGACGAGATGAGCGATCTGATGAAGGCGCTCAGCGACGCCTACACCAACTTCCGCGCCGAGGTGGACGGCCAGCGCCTGACGGCCAACGCTATCAGCGAAATCTTGCGCGGCGAGAACGATTCCCAGAAGCGCCGCGCTGCCTGGGAAGGCAGCAAACAGATCGGCCCGCGCGTCGCTGGCCAGATTCGCCGCCTGGCGGAGCTGCGCAACATGGCCGCGCAGCGCATGGGCTTCGCCAACTTTCATCGCATGAGCCTGACCTTCGACGAGCTAGACGCGGACTGGCTGTACGCCATGCTCGACGAGCTGGCGGTCAAGACCGAGGGGGCCTACCGCAACGTCAAAGCCGAGCTTGACGCCGAACTGAGCGCGCGCTTTGGCGTGCCGGCGGGCGACCTGATGCCCTGGCACTACGCCGACCCCTTCGCCCAGGACGCGCCGATCCTGGCTGATTACGACTACGACGCGCTGTTCGCCGGGCGCGAACTGGAGCCGCTGGCCATGGCCACCTACGACGGGCTGGGCATGGACGTGCGCGACATCCTGGGGCGCAGCGATCTCTACGAGCGCGAGGGCAAGGACCAGCACGCCTTCTGCACGCATATAGACCGCGAAGGCGACATCCGCATCCTGTGCAACCTCAAGCCAAACCTGCGCTGGATGGAGACGCTGCTGCACGAGCTGGGGCATGCCGTCTACGACAAGCATATTCCCCAGAGCCTGCCCTGGCTGCTGCGGACCATCCCGCACATCCTGACGACCGAGGCGATGGCCATGCTGATGGGCGCGGAGACGCTCGACCCGGAGTGGCACGAGCGCGTGCTGGGGGCGGACGCGGCAGAAGCAGCGCGGGCGGGGGCGGCAGGCTACCGGCGGCTGCGCCTGCAGGAACTGCTCTTCGCTCGCTGGGTGCTGGTCGTGGTGAACTTCGAGCGGGCGCTCTACGAAGACCCCTCGCGCAACCTGGACGCGCTGTGGTGGGAACTGGTGCAGCGCTACCAATTGCTCAACAAACCGGACGGGCGCGAGAAGCGGCCCGACTGGGCGACGAAGTACCACATTGCGCTGGTGCCGGCCTACTACCAGAACTACCTGTTGGGGCGCATGATGTCTTTGCAGTGGGAAGACTGGCTGCGCAAGCACGCCGGCGGCATCGTCGGGCGGCGGGCGGCGGGCGAGTTCTTCCGCGAGCGCATCTTCGCTGTCGGCAACACGATGCCCTGGAATGAGGGATTGGAGCACGCGACCGGCGAGCGGCTCAACCCCGACTACTTTATCGAGAAGTTCGCCCATTCCTGACGCGGGATGCGACACCTCTACGTCAGCTACCCCGATCACGACTACGACTTCGCCCACCGTCTGGTTGACGACCTCCAGGCGGCGGGCTATGTTGTGTTCGTGGACGCGGTGGCGGCGCTGGGGACGATGGCCTGGGCTGCCGAGACGCGCCACGCCATTCGTGCAGCGGGGGCCGTGCTGATGATCCTCGACCCGGCGCGCGGACGGCGCGTGGGGATGCGACACGAAGGCGTGCTGGCCGGGCGATGGCGCGCGCCGACCTTCGTGCTGCTGCGCTCGTCCGGCGACCTGCCGCGCTACCTGAGCCGGGCAACGGTGATTGACTTTTCGGCGGAGTACGGCACGGCGTTGGCCGGGCTTCTGGCGGGGCTACCCTCCCCGGCGGAGCTTCTGGCCGCCGAAGCGCCGCTGCGCCGCCCGCTGCGCCGCCCGCCACGTCACCGCGACTCGCGCTGGCGCGAGCGGCTGGTCTGGGGGCTGTCCGCCGCCGCCGTGCTCGTCGCGTGTTTGTGGGTGGCTATCGCACTTGGCCTCATTCCGGTGTAGGATCGAATCAGCCGATGGCCGGGCAATTGCGCCTGACGTGCGCATTGCTTGACCTCACTCCCAGCCTCGCTGCGCTCGGCTCACCCCCTCTCCGCTGCGGAGAGGAGGAGGTCTGTAGGGGAGGGTTTTGAAACCCTCCCCTACAAGGGCGCAGCACAGCAGCGTCCCTACGGGTGGACGTGTGCGCCGAGCGGGGGTGAGGTCAACCGGCTGAGTGGCGCTCGTTGTTCCGCGCGCGAGATGGGGAGAATCGGGAAGCCTATGGATCGCTCAGTGCCCACGACCGGAAGCGAAGAGATCGCGCTCTACATCCGCACCTACTACTCGCTGCTGCGTTCCAGCCGCGCCGTGTACCTCGACGCGCTGGTGGAGACGCACCTGGCGGTGAATTCGTCGCTGCACACGCGGGCGCGCGAGCCGATGCCGGATGCGGCGGCGCTGTTCTACGCGGCGATGCGCCTGCCGCTGTGCATGGCCGATGTCGAGCTGGTGGTGATGGGCCAGACGGATCGCGTCTTCCACGATCACGGCTTCGCCCAGGTGGACGAGTGGGAGCGCGTCACCGCGCCGGCGCGCCGCCGCCGCCTGGCCTTCGACGGGAAGCAGACGCTGGCTGTCTACATCGCCAGCGGCTCGGACATTGACGACCTGATCCCGATCCTGGTCGCTTACCAGATCGAATGGAACAAGCTGCACGACCTGCTGCAATCGGTGGTGGCCCAGGCGAGTCTGGCCGCTTTCAGCGCCGATTCTTCGCTGAGCCGCACGGCAGAGCTAGCCCGCGCGCTGGGCATGACGGCGGGCGATCTCAGCCGTCTGCAGGACGCCTGGGGCAAGGACACGATTGCCACGCTGAAGAAGATCGCGCGCAGCCCCAAGCGGCTGGCGGTGCAATTGCTGGCGGGCACCTACATCAACTACCAGCGCGCGACCTCCGACTGGTGGTTCAATGTGCGCCAGCATGTCGAGCAGGTTCGCCTGCAAGATCGCCCGGTGTACTTCATTTCCAGCAACGTGCACGCCGTGCCCAACCTGCTGAGCGGGTTCGCGCTGCGCGAGGAAGAGCGCATCTTCGAGTTTGTGGAGAAGGCGGGCGACCCCGGCCTGACTGCTGAATACGGCTACGTGCGCGTGCGCGACGAACTGAACAACAAGCACAACTTCCTGTATTACGCGCTGCGACGCTATGCCAGTTTGCCCGACGTAGACGCGCGCCGCCGCCAGGCCGAGGCGGAGGCTGGCATCACACGGGTGCCCAGCCTGCACGGGTTCGACATCGAGGCGCAGGTTATCGAGCTAAACAAGCTCGACCCGGCGCGCATGGACTCGCGCGTTGCCCCTGCTGGCCCTGACGAGATGGCCCTGCTGCGCCACAGCGACGCGCTGATCGTCAACATTGACTACCCGCTGGGCATGGCCGCCTACCACGTGCTGGCCAAGATCAGCCAGTACGTGACGCGGATGCAGGGCATCTACGTGATCGGCAA
>JAGPFT010000394.1 GCA_018056405.1 Anaerolineae bacterium | reverse complement strand
GCCAGCGTCCGAGCTACTCCTGACGCGGTATGCACGCGAAGCCAAGCATGGGTGCGTGCAAAACCTGTCAGGCAACAGGGTCGCGCTCCTTAGCCTCACCCCTGCTCGGCACTGGCGCGCCTCGCCGCCCCCTCTCCACGTCGTGGAGAGAGGGCAAGCCGAGCGCAGCGAGGCTGGGGGTGAGGCTACGGCCAGCGTCACACGTATCACTGACAACCTTTGCACACGCCGCCAAGCATGGGTGCGTGCAAAACCTGTCAGGCAACAGGGTCGCGCTCCTTAGCCTCACCCCTGCTCGGCACTGGCGCGCCTCGCCGCCCCCTCTCCACGTCGTGGAGAGGGGGCAAGCCGAGCGCAGCGAGGCTGGGGGTGAGGCTACGGCCAGCGTCACACGTATCACTGACAACCTTTGCACACACCCTCTACGAGGCCAGGGAAGTCAGGTCTTCGGCGATGCGGTAGGCCGTCTCGTCTACGCCAGTCAGCAGCGCGGCCATGCCTACGACGATGAGGGCTACCGCCCCAAACACCAGCGCATAGTTCAGCGCGCGGTTGGCCAGCGGCGAGTGGGCATAGTCGTTGATCACATAGCGCAGCCCGTTGAAGCTGTGCAGCACCACCAACGCCAGCAGCAGCCCGTCGTACACGCGCCAGATGGCGACGCCGGCGACCAGCATATCCCAGCGCTGGCCGACGAACTCCACAGCCTTGCCGCTCTCGTTGATCGCGTCCGTGCCGACGATGCCGATCCCGCCGCCGGTAAGGTCGAACACGCCCTGAATGACGTGCATCATGGCCAGGTGCCCGAAGACCAGCGGCAGGATAAACACCCCCGACAGGCGCATGAACGCCCACAGCGTTGTCTCCAAGCGCCCCGGCAGGTCGAACGTGGCCCGGCTGCGCGCAATCAGCCCGAACAGCGCCGACAGGACGAACGCCGCCATCAGGATGGCGACGAAGCCGACGACGAACTGGGCCTGCGTCTCGACGATCTCGTCCAGCCCGGCGATGTCGCGGCCTTCGTCGCCGTAGAAGTCCAGCACGTGGCCGATCATCAGGGCGAAGGTGGGCGCAAGCACGATCAGCGTGGCGACGAAGACCAGGGTGGCCGCGCGGCGCTGGTAGACCCACCAGGCGGGCTTGTAGTCCAGCAGGATGATGCGCAGCCCGTTGCAGGCGTGATAGACGACGCAGGCCACCAGCAGGAACTCGCCGATGGTGAAGAGGGGACTTTGATATTCACGGATGGCCTGCTCGTAGTCCTGGGGGTAGAACGCCGCCCAGGACGTATCAATGACGTGCAGAATCAAAAACAGCACCGTGCCCAGCCCTGACACACGGTGCAGCACCCAGTTCCATTGGCCGAGTTGTCCCCGGTAGCGCAGAGTCTCGGTAACAGTGGTCACCAGCGATGTCATGCTGCTTTGCCTCCCGCTTGCACGGAAAATGTCTCGCGCGGAGCATTCGGCGTGTGTGCAAGCCCTGTCAGGTAGAGGTGCCACTCTGCTGCGCCCTGGTTACCTCACCCCCGCTTGGCGCTAACGCGCCTCGCTGCCCCCTCTCCATGCATGGAGAGGGGACAAGCCGAGCGCAACGAGGCTGGGGGTGAGGTCAATGCCCTCGCCTTCAGCGAGTCCCTGACGACCTTTGCCCGCACCCAGTGTCCGCGCTTGATACACGGTCCCTGGGCGCGCTGTGCGGCGCGCCCAATCGTTGGATTCGTACAAATTCGTTTGTTACCAAAATAACTGCGGTGATATACTCTACCATCAGAAGTTGCCGTGAGCAACATGGCCGCGCGCCTTCATCCTCGCCTGCATTCTGCCCAGCCACGCGCCGCCTTCCCCGGCTGCATGGCAGCTTCCACCAGCCCATGCGTCACACCGCTTGCTGCTGGCATTCTGCACCGGCAACCCAATTCATCACGCTTGAGGAGACACTCAATCTATGGCAGAAGAACAGAAGAAGGGCCTGGAAGGTGTCATTGTTGCGGAGACGCGCTTGAGCCGCGTGCAAGGCGACATCGGCAAGCTAATCTACGGCGGCTACGACATCCTCGACCTGGCCGACAGGACCTCGTTTGAAGAAGCGATCCACCTGCTGTGGTACGGCAAACTCCCCAACGCCGCCGAACTAGACGGGCTGCACAGGGCGCTCGCGGCGGAGATGGCCCTGCCGGACGCGCTCATCGCCATGATGAAGACATACCCCAAGACGGCACACTCGATGGCCGTGCTGCGCACCGCCGTTTCGACGTTGGGCCTGTACGACCCGGAAGCTGAAGATAGCAGCCCGGAGGCCAACCAGCGCAAAGCGATCAAGCTCACCGCCAAGATGCCGACGATCATCGCGGCCTGGGCGCGCATCCGCGCCGGGCAGGAGCCGGTCGCCCCGCGCGCCGACCTGGGCATCGCTGCCAACTTCGTCTATATGCTGCACAACGCCGAGCCGAACCCGACCGAAGTCTCGGCCATTGACGTGTACCTGGTGTTGCACGCCGATCACGGCATGAACGCCAGCACTTTCACCAGCCGTGTGGTGACCAGCACCGACGGCGACATGTACAGCGCTGTCACCGCGGCCATCGGCTCGCTGAAGGGGCCGAAGCACGGCGGGGCCAACGAAGCGGCCATGCGCATGTTCGCCGAAGTCAGCCAGGCGGAGAGCGTGGACAAGTGGTTCCAGGAAGAGGTCAAGGGTAAGGGCCGGCGCATCATGGGCATCGGTCACCGGGTCTACAAGGCGCTCGACCCGCGCGCCGTCGTCCTGTCCAAGCACGCCGCTGCCCTGTGCCAGCGCAACAACCGTTGTGAGCTGTACAACGTCGCCAAGCGCCTGGCCGACCTGACCGCTGCCGACGAGTACTTCATCGAGCGCAAGCTCCACCCGAACGTGGACTACTATAGCGCCATTGTCCTCGACGCGGTGGGCATCCCCACCGACATGATGACGCCCATGTTCGCCATGTCGCGCATTGCTGGCTGGTCGGCGCACATCATCGAGCAGTGGGCCAATAACCGTCTCATCCGCCCGCTCGACAACTACGTCGGCCCGCAAGACCTCAAGTGGGTGCCGTTGGCCGAGCGCCAGTGAGCCGCGCGGCTGAATCGCTCTCATTGCCTCCGAAGCCAGGCCCCGGCATGTCCGGTGGCCTGGCTTTTGGGCTGCCTGATGAGTTTCGACATCCAAGACGGGTGATGCGCGTGAATGGGTTGTAGGGGCCGGTTTCCAAACCGGCCCCTACCTGATCTCACCCTTGCTCGGCGCTGGCGCGCCTCGCTCCCCCTCTCCGCCGGCGACTATACATTATCCACATCTTTGGCCGTGTCTGTTTTTTTCCCCCATCCCCGACCCTTCCCCCTCGTGAAGGGAAGGGAGAAAAGCGGCGGGCCTGCTCCCTTTCCCCTAGCTTTGCTGGGGGAAGGGGCCAGGGGATGGGGGCGTTCTGGCGATTGCCCAACAACTTGCTCGTGGACCTGGCAAAATCAGGGTGTGTGCAAAGGTTGTAGTGATACGTGTGACGCTGGCAGTAGCCTCACCCCCAGCCTCGCTGCGCTCGGCTCGCCAGCGCCGAGCAGGGGTGAGGCTAAGGAGCGCGACCCTGTTGCCTGACAGGTTTTGCACGCACCCGCAAATCAGGGTGCATTCGGATTTGGGGGCAGGTGCAGAGATCGGTTGCAGACCTCACCCCCCGGCCCCCTCTCCATATATGGAGAGGGGGAGTAAGTATCTGGCTCAGTCCCCTCTCCGCGTGTGGAGAGGG
>JAGPFT010000393.1 GCA_018056405.1 Anaerolineae bacterium | reverse complement strand
GGCCTGTAGGGGCGGGCGGGCGGCGATCAGACTTCCGAAGTTTCTGAAAACTTCGGAAGTCTGGTGCGGCAGAAGGCCCCTCCCCCTGGCCCCCTCCCCAGCCGAGCTAAGGAGGGGGAAAACGTCTCATCCGGCGGTCCAAGTCCCCCTCTCTGGCTCTGCCGGAGAGGGGGATTTAGGGGGAGAGGCCTGCGGCTGGCATGGCGAACTCTCCTCGGAGGCCCCTCCCCCTGACAGGAGGGGGCCGGGGGATAGGGGCGTTCTGGCGATTGCCCACCAACTTGTTCGTGGACCTCCAGCGCGCTGCGGCATGGCGCGATTGTCCTCGGCAGGCTATGATTGCCCCGACAATGGGGCCGGAACGGAGCGAGGCGTTGATGCGGCGGGTGCGCAATTGGGCAGTGTGGGGAGCGGTGATGGCGGCGCTGGCCCTGTCTGGCTGCGCGGAGTCTGCGTCGCCGCCCCCGGCGCGCACGCCAAGCCCGCGCTTGCAGGCGGACGGCCCGCCGTGCCAGCTTGTGGACTGGGCACCCTGGCGCGATGCTAACACCACCTGCCTGGAAGTCGTCCTCGACGCGGTGACGCCGCCCGAAGCCGCTCCTGCCTTGATGGGCCTGGCCCTGGGGCCGGATGGCACGCTCTACCTGGCGCGCACGGCAGAGGGGGCTGTCTGGGCGATGGACGACGCCGATGATGACCAGTTCTTGGACGGGCTGCGCCTGGTTGCCGAGGGGCTGACTTACCCCACCAGTCTGACGGTGCACGAGGGGGCGCTGTACGTGGCTTCGGTGGGTGGGCTGCTGCGTCTCGACCCTGCTGCTGATGGGCGCTTTGCCGCACCGGTCGTCCTCGTCCCCAATCTGCTAGACGCGGAGCGCGGCTTCTGGCCGGGCAGCGTCCAGGTGGGGCCAGATGAACGGCTGTACGTCAGCCTGGGCGCGGGCTGTGTCTGGTGCGATGCGGCGGAGGTCGCGCCGGGGATGCTGGTCAGCTACGCGCTCGATGGCAGCGACCGGCGAGTCGAGGCGACCGGCCTGCGCGATCCCTGGGACTTTGCCTGGCATCCCGTCACCGGTGACCTGTGGATCGTGGACAGCGGGCGCGTCGTGCCAGGGACGCTCGTGGGCGGGCCGCCCGACGAACTGAATCGCGTCACGCCCGGCGCGGATTTCGGCTTCCCACGCTGCGCCGGCGACCGCCAACCAGACCCGGTGCTTCCCCCGGAGAAGGCGGACGGCTGCGCGGACACGGAGTCACCTGCTTTCACTTTCCCCGCGCAGAGCAGCCCCGGCGGAATTGTCTTCTATGATCGTGACGGGTTCCCGTTCTGGCAGGGCGACCTGATCGTGGTGCTGCGCGGCTCCTCGACGCTGGCTGAGCCGGCGGGGTACGCGCTGGCTGTGGTGGGCTTCGGCGACGACGGGCAGCCCGACGGCACGACCGCGCTCATCTCTCCGGCCAGCGAGCACCGCCGCTTCCAGTTGACGCTGGCGGGCTTTTCGCTCATGCGCATGGGCTTCTACCCCTACCACCCGGTAGATGTCGTGCTGAGCGAGGAGGGCTGGCTATACGTCTCGGTGCAGGAGGGGCGCATCTTCCGCGTCCGCCCGCGCCCGGCGGCGGGTGGGGTCGAGTCTCCGCCGCCAACGCCGGTTTCGATGCCTTGAGAGACCGTTTGAGAAGTTGTGCGCCTGCCTTTGCCCCCCATCCCCGGCCCTTCCCCCACGAGTGGGGAAGGGAGAAAAGCGCACCCGCTAAGCCCCTTCCTCCTTGTGGGGCCAGGGGCGGACAGGCAGATGAGACTCATTGAGATGGGCAAGGTGTTGGGGTGTGGGATAGTAGCCCCACCCCTAAATCCCCTCCCCACATGGTGGAGAGGGGACTTCATAGCGGCCTGACTCCCCCTCTCCACCACGTGGAGAGGGGGCCGGGGGGTGAGGCCAGACGTGAGATGTTCGCCTGTCTTCACGTTCACTCAACACCTGTCCGCCCCTGAACTCCTTGTGGGGGAGAGGTTTGGGGTGGGGGGAAACAACTTCTCAGATGGTCTCTGACTATGCCCACGCACCCGAAGGAGCGAGCATGTCCGAACATAGCCAGGCCGCCGTCCCGCCTGCTTCGCCGGAGATGGCCGCCCGACTCGCCGCCAATCGCGCCGGGCGGCTGACTGCTTCGCAGCGTCGCCTGGCGCTGATCGCCGGGCTGGGGGCGCTGGTCATCTTCCTGTGCCCGCTGGCGATGCTGGTGCAGATGGGCGCGCTCCTGCTGTGGGGCGACGTGCCGGTGTCAACGTTGGCGGGCGTGGTCTTCACGATTCTGGGGGCGCTGTTCGTGGTAGTGTTCGCCGGGCTGGTGGGCGTGAATGCGCTCACCTTCCTGCCGGAAGCGTTCATGCGCCAGCCGGTGCGCTTCGCGCGCGGGCCGCTGCAGATTCGCATCACCGAAGGGCACCGGCCTGAGCTACCCTTCTCGTATCTCATCGGCGATTATTCGTTCGCGCCGTATGTCGCGCCTGATGACGTGCCGATGCGCGTCGGCGCGCCGTATGTGGTCTATTACGCGGCACGCAGCCGCCTGCTGCTGAGTCTGGCGGCACTTGACGCCCCTGATGGAGCGCAGTGGGAACCGGTCGGGCAGGCGGGCGAGCACGCCGATGCGATGTGACATTCAAGACAGGTGCCATGCGGGAAGTCTTGGCGCTCCAGCCAGACTTCCGAAGTTTTCGAAAACTTCGGAAGTCTATTCTGAGGGCGGGTGCAGCGGCAGCATCACCGTGAAGGTCGAGCCTTCGCCCAGCCGACTCTCCAGCCCCACCTGTCCGCCGTGCGCCTCCACCAGACTCTTGACGATGGACAACCCCAGGCCCGTGCCCTCGACGGCTTCGGTTTCGGGCGTCCGCACGCGGAAGAATCGCTGGAAGACGTGCGCCTGATCCTCCGGGCTGATGCCCAGGCCATCATCGCCTATGGCGATGCGCACCATGCCATTGCGCACGTCGGCGTGCACCCGCACGCTCCCCTGGGCGGGCGTGTACTTGACCGCGTTGCTCAGTAGATTGGCCAGAATCTGAGTCAGGCGACCCTCGTCGGCGGGGATGGGGGGCAGGTCTGGCGGGATGTCAATGGTCAGGGCCATGCTTTTCTCGCGCAGCAGGGGCATGAAGGGGCTGGCTACCGCTTCGATCAGGCTGGCAAGATGCACCTGCGAATAGTGCAGGGTGATGCCGCTCTCGATACGCGCCATATCCAGCAGGTCGTCAATGAGGTGGCGCATGTGCAGCACTGCCCCCTGGATGCGCTGGATATAGGTCTGGCCCTGGGCGTTGAGGGGGTTGGTCATCTGTACCAGGTCTACATAGCCCAGAATGGTGCTCAAGGGGTTCTTCAGATCGTGAGAAGTCGTCGCCAGCAGTTCGTTCTTGAGTTTGTCGGTCTCTTTGTAGGGGGTGATGTCGTGCATCACGACAGACCAGCCGACTTCTGGCAGGTGGGCGACGCTGGCGTGCAGGGTCTTGCCTTCGGGCAGCACCAACTCGCTGACCGGCCCCGACTCGCCAGCGCGCGCCCGGTCGAGTAACTCGGCGAGACCCGACTCGCCGAAGACCTCAGCGAACGCCCGCCCGCTGTATTGCTCCCTGGGCGGCAGGTGGAACGCGGCCAGCGCCGCCTGGTTGACCAGCACCAGCCGCCCCTCATGATCCACCACGATCACGGCGTCGGCGGTGCTGCGCAGGATCACTTCCAGCTTTTGGCGCTCGCGCTCCA
>JAGPFT010000392.1 GCA_018056405.1 Anaerolineae bacterium | reverse complement strand
CTCAACCGGTCCCTCACAGAGCGCGCAGTGGTCGCAGAGAAAGCCTCAGAGCTTTTCCGACTTTCCCCTCCGCGCCCTCGTCATCTCAGCGGCTCAAGATCACTGCCCCAAAAAGCGAATGCACCCGCGACGACGGTTGAAACTACCATATATGGGGTTTCTTCTGGCGAGATTCCCTGTATCTTGGGTGATGGGGCGCGGCTGACGGACGTTGGAATTGGGCTGGCGGAAATTGGAGAAAACAGAACATGCGTGCTATGATGCGATCATCAACCGGCTGCATGCCTGGCAGGTTCCAGGCTGGCGGGAGGAGGCTGGGTGCCATGCCCCGGAAGATGATGATCCTGGTGTGCCATGCCGAGGACGGGCGCTTCGCCGACGGAGACCGGGCGGCGATCCGCGCCGCATTGGCCGACTCAAAGAGCGTCGCTCGCGTGAGTGAGACGGGCGGCGAGTGGATCGAGGTGAGCTGCGTGGACGGTGGGCGGCTCACGCTGCGCGCGCCGGGGCTGAATGGAGGGCGCGTTTTTCACCGGATGTACTTGTTTCTGGAGACGGAGACCTGGACGGCGGCCATGCTGCGGTTGGTGTATGCGCTCATGCGCGCCGGTGGGTTTGGGTTGGTACGCGACCTGGACGCGCCGCAGTTGCTGGTTGCGCAACCGCAGCAAGTGACCTACTTTCCCTGGTTGCCGGAACCGCCGCGCCTCGTGCGCAGCGCGCGCGATCTCGGCGCGTCGCTGGAGCAGGCGGTCTGATGTTTGCCAGCGCGCCCAGGATACATGCGAACGGCGGACGAGGGCCGTCCGCCGTTCGTGGTCTCAAGCAATTCACCGCCGAGGCTATTTCGCGTAGTCTACGGCACGTGTCTCGCGGATGATGGTCACTTTGATCTGGCCGGGATACTGCATCGTCTCTTCGATGCGCTTGGAGATGTCGCGTGCCAGCCGCGTGGCGGCCAGGTCGTCAATCTCCTCCGGCTTGACCATGATGCGCACTTCGCGCCCCGCCTGCAAGGCGTAGCTCTGCTCCACGCCAGGGAACTCGCGCGCGATGTCTTCGAGCGCCTTGACACGGCGGATGTAGGTGTCCAGGCTTTCACGGCGGGCACCCGGTCGCGCGCCGGAGATGGCATCGGCGGCCTCGACGATCATCGCCTCGACGCACTCCTGCTCAACTTCGTGGTGGTGCGCGGCGATGCAGTTGACGACCTTCGGCGGCAGCCCGAAGCGCTTGGCGAAGTCCGCGCCGATCTGGGCGTGGGTGCCCTCGATCTCGTGATCTACGGCCTTGCCGATGTCGTGCAGCAGCCCACCCGCTTTGGCGATAGCTACGTCTGCACCTAGCTCGGCGGCGATCATGCCGGCGATGTGCGCCGTCTCGATGGCGTGAGCGTGCTGGTTCTGGCCGTAGCTCGTGCGGAACTTGAGGCGGCCCAGCAGCTTGATGATCTCATTGTGCAGGCCGGGCACGCCGGCCTCGTAGGCGGCGCGCTCGCCTTCCTCGCGCACGATGCGATCCACTTCTTTGCGCGCATCGGAGACAAGCTTCTCGATGCGCGCCGGGTGAATGCGCCCATCCAGCACGAGCTTTTCCATCGAGCGGCGGGCCACTTCGCGGCGAATTGGGTCGAAGCTGGAGATGGTGACGGCTTCGGGCGTATCGTCCACCACCACGTCTACGCCGGTTGCCTGCTCGAACGAGCGGATGTTGCGCCCGTTGCGCCCGATGATGCGCCCCTTCATCTCGTCGGAGGGCAGGGGCACCACACTCACGGCGATCTCGTTGACGTGTTCGGAGGCGATGCGCTGGATGGCCAGGGCGATGATGTCGCGCGCGCGGGTATCGGCTTCGAGCTTGGTCTCGGCTTCGACCTCGCGGATGCGGCGGGCCATGTCCTGGCGGGCCTCTTCTTCGACGAGACGCAGCAATTCCTGGCGGGCCTCCTCGCGCGTCATCTCGGCGACGCGCTCTAGCTCCGCCTTCTGCACCTCCAGCATTTGTGTGATTTCGTTCTGTTGTTTGTCGAGTTTGCTCTGGCGCTTGTTGAGCGCTTGTTCGCGCTGCTCCATCCGTTCGTAGCGCTCGTCGAGGTCTTCGCGGCGCTTCTGGAGCCGGTCGCTCTCACGGTCAAGCTCGGCACGGCGTCTCTTGGCATTGTCTTCGGCTTCTCGCTGGATGCGCAGCGCCTCATCTTTGGCGTCTATGATGATCTGTTTCGCCTGATCCTGCGCGTCACCGAGGACGCGATTGGCCTCGTCCTCTGCCTGGCGCTTCTTGCTCACCCCCTGCGAACGCTGGTAGATGAGCAGCACGCCTATGCCTAGCCCAACCCCAATCGCCAGCCCAAGCAGGGCTAACACGATTTCCATGGGGCTTACTCCTCGTAGTCGTTCATTGGCTCGTCAGGTGCAAAAAACTCTGGTTCTTCTTCGTCCAGTTGGGCCAGGATCGCTTCGACGGCCTCGCCGGCAATGTCGTAGCTGAAGCCGCGCCGGGCCAGGAATGCGCCCAGTTTGTCCTTCGCTTCAGCCCGCGTCAGGCCGCGCAGCCGGTGCAGCGGTTCCTGAGCCGCGCGCACTGCCGACTCGCGCGCATCCAGCGCACTCAGTGCGGCCTCGATGATGTCCGCTGCCAGTCCCTTCTGGCGTAGCTCGTGGCGCAACGCCTGGGAGCTGCGCGGGCGGAATCGCTCGCGGTTCTCGACCCAGAACTGGGCGAAAGCGCGGTCGTCCACGTAGCCTAGACTCTCCAGCCGGGCCAGCGCCTCCTCAAGGGTGGCGGGCGCGACCCCCCTGGCAACCAGGCTGCGACGGATTTCGGCGCTGCTATAGGGGCGGCGGGCCAGCAGGCGGGCGGCGTGATCTACCGCGCGCGTCACGTCGTCCAGCGCGCGCAACGCCGCAATCTCAGCCTCCGAAAGCACCTGGCCCTGGCGGAGGCGGGCCGCTTCGATGGCCGGCAGACCAAAAGCAAACTCGCCATCCAGGTAAACGCTGACGCGCTCCTGGTTGCGCTTCTGGACTTCCAGCCCTGTGATTGTGTGTTCCACCGCCAGCATCCCTACAACAAAAACAGCCGTAGCATCGTCACCACGGCTGTCAGTTGCATGGATCGCGGAACTCGCGCGACGGCCCTGCGGGGTGGGTGCGCCCGCCCGGAGTCGCGGCCATCTCGAATGGGTGATCGATCTTGTGGGCGGTTGAGCCTATGGAGCGGTCGCCCGCCGATCACGATCGGTTGTCGTCCTCGCCAGGAGGTCAGACAAACTCACCATCTTCAGCACACGCTGTCGCTGTGTTCCCGCCCGGCTCAGGCATCCTCGCCCACGAATCTCCTATAGGGTTCCATCGGTTTGTGCCTGTGCTTGCGTTCTGTGCCCCTTGTCGTGCGCACCTGCGCGGGCAATCCGGGCGTTCGGGTCGGCTGATCTACTCGCGGGTGCCCCCGCGCAATGATTGCCTGCCGTCAACATCCATTCGAGGATGGACTCACTGTTGTGCGTTCGAGTTCCTTACTGCAACCGTGATTCGAATCTTTTGCCACATTGTATTTATATTATCCACATCTGGGGTCGAATGACAAGCCAAAGCGCGTCGGGGGGCCACAGGGCAATCGCATCAAACGGGCGTTTCGCCTGAGACTTCCGAAGCCTCGCAGACTTTGGAAGTCTGTCGTCGTCGCGCTGCTCCCCGCCAAAGTGCTCCTGGCAGATTTTGGTGCAATTGCCCTGCCTGGGGGGTGAGGGGAACTGCTAGAGCGTGTTATGC
>JAGPFT010000391.1 GCA_018056405.1 Anaerolineae bacterium | reverse complement strand
GGGAAAGGGGAGCGATTTGCCCCTCCCCGCTGGCGGGGAGGGGCCACAGGGTGGGGTCAATGCGCCGCACAGGGCGTTGCGCGCTTCCCGCTGCGCCGAGCGCGTGAAGTTCATAACACGCTCTAGGAGGGGTCCACGAACGACTTGTTGCGAGGGGAGTTTGGGAATGCTCGCTAGAGGTCTCCCCCCTCCATCCTCCTTCCAGCCGAGCTAGAGGGGGACGATCGGGCAGGCGGTTCTCTCCTTCCCCTGGCTTGGCTGGGGGAAGGGGCCGGGGGATAGGGGCGTTCTGGCGATTGCCCGACAACTTGCTCGTGGATTCCATTAGGTGCGGCCCCTGCGTGCAGATAGTCAGCTCTGGGCGGCGCGCAGGGCATTACACACGAAATCATCGGTCATCATGGGCGAACTGGTGGTAGGGATTGACGTTGGCACGACGAAGGTCTGCACCATCGTCGGCGAGGTGCGCGACAGCGACGTGTACGTGCTGGGGTTGGGCATCGAGCCGTCGCAGGGGATGCGCAAGGGCATGGTCACCGACCTGAACGCCCTCAGCGCGTCCATCCTGGCTTCGGTGCACAAGGCGGAGAAGACGAGCGGCTACGAGATTGGCCGCGCGTTTGTCTCGCTGGCCGGCGGGCACATCGAGTCGATCAACAGCCGGGGGGCGGTCGGCATTCCCAACCAGCGCGGCGTGCAGCTTGACGACCTGGAGCGGGCGATGGACGCCGCGCGGGCCGTGACTCTGCCGCATGGCCGCGAGGTGCTGCACGTCATCCCGCGCAATTACAGCCTCGACGGGCAGGCCGGGCTGCGCAGCCCGTTGGGGATGCTCGGCTTCCGCCTGGAGGTAGAGGCGCACATCATCACCGCTTCGACGCAGGGCGTCAAGAACCTGGAAAAGTGCGTCGAGGATGCGGGCGTGCTGGTGGATCGCTTCATCCTCAACCCGCTGGCCGCCGGCGATATTGTGCTGACGCCGGAAGAGCGCGAGGCGGGCGTGATGATTGTAGACATCGGCGGCGGCACGACCGACCTGGCCATCTTCGTGGACGGCAGCGTGTGGCATACGGCGGTGCTCGGCGTGGGCGGGCAGCACATCACCAACGACATCGCCTATGGGTTGCATCTGCCGACAGAACTGGCGGAGTCGGTCAAGCTGACACACGGTCACGCCGACCCGAAAGCCGTCAGTCCGCTGGAGGCGTTCCCTATCCAGCCGTTCGGCGAAGAGCTGCCCAGCAAAGTCCAGCGCACCGACCTGGCCCATATTGTGTACATGCGCGTGGCCGAGATGTTCGAGCTGATTCTGAAAGAGGCCAAGCGCAGCGGGTACGATGGGCTGCTGAAAGCGGGCATTGTCCTCACCGGCGGTAGCAGCCTGCTGCCGGGCATTAAGACGGTGGCTGCCGATGTGCTGCATATGCCGGTGCGCCTGGGCCAGCCGGAGCGCGTCACGGGCATGGCCGAGGCGCTCAAAAGCCCGGCCTACAGCACGAGCGTGGGCTTGCTCAAGCTGGGGCTGATCATGGACATAGAGGACGACCGGCGCGAAGCCCTGCGCAGGCATTCGAACTCACGCGGGTCTGGCCGGATGCGCGGGTTCTTCCGGGGGGTGGTCGAGCGCCTGCTGCCGCACGAAGAGACAGGCGAGTAACGCGGCAGGAGGGGGGCGGCAAAGTGATGTGGTGTGTGATCTTTGCCCCACCCCTAAATCCCCTCCCCACGTAGTGGAGAGGGGACTTCATGACAGCCTGCTCCTCCTCTCCACCACGTGGAGAGGGGGCCGGGGGGTGGGGCTAAGGGAGGTGAGGTAAACGAAATGGCCAGATGGCCTGAGGGATTTTGTATGCCCTCGCTCCCAATGTATGTTTGCGATTTTCGCGAAATTAAAAATGCCTTACAATACAGCGTAATTCGTGTTCGATGGGAGTGGGACCGGGCTGGCCGGTAGGGGGGCACCGGGCGCGTGCAACAGGGCCGGACGGTCAAGAAACATCGTAGGCATGGCTGTCCAGGAGGGTACTGGTATGGTGGACTCGTTAGGAATGGACGCGATGGGGCTGGTGGATAACTTCGCCAGCATCAAAGTGGTCGGCCTCGGCGGCGGCGGGGGCAACGCCGTCAACCGCATGATCGAAGAAGGGCTGGGCGGCGTCGAGTTCATTGCCATTAATACCGACGCGCAGGCCCTCATGCTCAGCAAAGCCAAGACGCGCGTGCGCATTGGCGACAAGCTGACGCGCGGCCTGGGCTGCGGCGGCAACCCGGAAGTCGGGCGCAAGGCCGCCGAAGAGAGCGCCGACGAACTCTATGAAGTGATGCGCGGCGCGGATATGGTCTTCATCACTTGCGGGATGGGCGGCGGCACGGGCACCGGCGGCGCGCCGATCATCGCCCAGGTCGCCAAAGAACTCGGCGCGCTGACTATCGGCGTAGTGACGCGCCCCTTCACCTTCGAAGGCGCTCGCCGTATTCAGTCCGCCGAAGCCGGCATTGAGGCGTTGAAGGACCACGTGGACACGCTGATCGTCATCCCCAACGACCGCCTGTTGCAGATCGTGGACAAGAAGGCGACGCTGCAGGACGCCTTTGGCATGGCCGACGACGTGCTGCGCCAGGGTATCCAGGGCATCTCCGAGCTGATCACGGTGCCCGGCCTGATCAACCTGGACTTCGCCGACGTGCGCACGATCATGTCGGAAGGCGGCGCGGCGCTGATGGCTGTTGGGCGCGCCAGCGGCGACGACCGGGCGCGCAAGGCGGCAGAAGCGGCGATCAGCAGCCAACTGCTCGACGTGACCATTGACGGCGCGCGCGGCATCCTGTTCAACGTCACCGGCGGCCCGCAGATGAGCCTGTTCGATGTCAACGAGGCGGCAGCGATCATCAAGGAGACAGCGCACCCGGATGTCAACCTGATCTTCGGCGCGGTTATTGACGAGAACATGAGCGACGAGATTCGCATCACGGTGATTGCTACCGGCTTCGAGCAGACGCGCGTTACGGCCCGTCGCCCGGTGCAGGCCCAGCAACGCGCCGCACGGCCCGAAGCAGCGCCCCGCGTCGTGCAGCGCCCGCCTGTGCCAGAGATGCCCGTCGAAGACGAGGGAGTCGACATCGAGCCAGAGTTGCCGGCGGCGCGCCCCGTGGCCGACGACTTCAAGCGCAAGGTGTACGACACGGACGATCTCGACATCCCGGCCTTCCTGCGCCGTCGCTCCTAGGCGCGCCGGTCGTTGTGCGCTGTCCCGCGCCGGCAGGGGCCGGACGCGGTGGGTCTGCGTGCGTGGTGCGCGGGTGTTGGATTGGCTCTGCCTACGAACCCTTGTGGATCGGTTGCCTTCCGTCAGGGATAGCTGTAATCCGGCGGAAGGCGTTTGTTTTATGGATGAGACAATTAGAAATGGCATGGTTTTCGGAGGGGCGTATTGCAATATGCCCCTACCACCTCTGGCCACCTTTGATTGCATTCTCCATTAGACGCTTGCCCGCTGCTGGAGAAAGCATTAAAGTTTCTTAATGAAGGGGCCGATTAGTACCCTGGTACTATAGGCTCTAGCCGCCGGTTTGTGTTACAGTGAAAGCCCATCAATAGCCATATACAGGGGTATTATCCCACAAGAACCCCTATATATGGTGGTTAATCCCACAATCACTGTGGGATAAGAGGGGCGGGCAGACACATACGCGCACTTAAGAGTATCTTGATAATAAGAGACCGTTTGAGAAGCCTTTCCGACTCCTATCTCCCCGGCTCCCCTTCTCCGC
>JAGPFT010000390.1 GCA_018056405.1 Anaerolineae bacterium | reverse complement strand
TCCGCGGCCCGTTCGACAACCCGCATCATTCGTGGTCGTTCTACAGCACGCTCAACGGCTACGCCCAGCGCATCCAGCAGGCGGGCAGCGACAAGAAGCTGTGCATCACCGAGTTCGGCTGGCCGACCACTGAAGACCTGAACGGCTACCCGCGCGGTTTCGAGTTCGCCAACGACAACACGCTGGCCGAGCAGGCGCAGTTCCTCGGCGAGGCGATTGAGGCGATGGAAAGCTGGGGCTTCGTCTGGTTGGCCTGGGTGTGGAACCTGAACTACGGGCCGCAGGCGGGGTGGGACGCCACCAACGACAATGTGCCCTACTCACTGCTGCGCCCGGAGTGGCAGCAGGCCCCGGCCTACGAGGTCATTGGCAGCTACAACTTCCGCGAACGTTAGGCGGGCCAGTCAGGGCTGTCCCTGCTTGACCTTCTCAGTCCTCCTTTCTGGTTTGGCTAGAAAGGGGGACTGACCTTTTTTCCGTCTCCTCGGACAGGTTTGGCTCCGGTTTGCACCGTCTGCGCGCGCTGGCTAAGTATAGCCAGCGCGACCTCCTGGTTTCCGGCATCGTATAGAAGTAATGGAAATCCAATCCAGACTGGCATGAGTCTGGCGTCCGGTGCCGTGAGGCCGCGCTGTGCGTTTTCTCCCGACTCCTGATGGATGAGACAATCAGAAATGGCATGGTTTTCGTAGGGGCGTATGGCAATACGCCCCTACCTCCGGCCACCTTTGATTGCGTTCTCCATGACATCCACAGAAACTTACCAGAGAGCAGAACCCCCATGACCCCAACCACAACCCCCCTCATTGAACTGCACGGGCTGAGCAAGCAGTTCAACCCGCCCGACGGTGTGATCGCCGTCAATGATGTCAGCTTCACCATCCTGCAGGGCGAGATTTTCAGTCTGCTTGGCCCGAACGGCGCGGGCAAGACGACGACCATCGGCATGATCAGCGGCCTGCTGACGCCCACTGCCGGCGATGTGATCGTCGGCGGGCACTCGATCCGCCGCGAGCCGATGGCCGTGCGCAAGCTGATCGGCGTCGTCCCGCAGGAACTGGCCGTCTACCCCACTCTGTCCGCCCGCCAGAACCTGGCCTTCTTCGGCAAGATGTACGGCCTGGGCAGGCACGAGTTGAAGCGGCGCATTGAGGAGGTGCTCGACTTCACCGAACTGACCGACCGCGCCGACGATCCCATCGAGCAGTACAGCGGCGGGATGAAGCGCCGGGTCAACATCGGCATCGGCCTGCTACACCGCCCGCAGATTCTCTTCCTCGACGAGCCGACCGTCGCCATTGACCCGCAGTCGCGGCGCAACATCCTCGACGCGGTGAAGACGCTCAACGCCGAGGGCATCACCGTGCTCTACACGACCCACTACATGGAGGAGGCTCAGGAGCTTTCGCACCGCGTCGGCATCATTGATCACGGCCAGATCATCGCCCTGGGCACGCAGGACGAATTGACGCGCACCGTCGGCGAGCAGGATACGCTGGCGCTCAAGGTGCCCAACGCCACGCCGGAACTGGTGGACGCCCTGGGCAAACTGCCCGGCGTGAGTGCCTGCGTGCGCGTGGACGGCGAAGACGGGGAGCTACACGTTCTGGCTGACGAGGGGCGGCGCGCGCTGCCCGACGCGATCCGCCTGATCAACGAGGCCGGGCTGAGCCTGCAAACGGTCGAGGTGCGCGAGCCGACGCTGGAAGCCGTCTTCCTGCACCTGACCGGGCGCGGCCTGCGCGACTGAGGGAGAGAGCAGCCATGCGCCAGAAGATCATCGCCATCGCCTGGAAGGACCTCTACACGACGTTCAAGGACCTCAACGCCGTCGCCTACCTGGTGGCCCTGCCCATCGTGCTCAGCGCCATCATGGGTCTGGCCTTCGGCACGGGCGGCGACGTGAGCATTGACACGGTGCCCGTCGCCGTCGTCAACCAGGATCAGGGCGTCACCCTGCCCGGCGGCCAGTCGTTCAACCTGGGCGAGACGCTGGAGCGAGCCTTTGTGCGCAGCGGCGATCCGGCCCAGGACGAGCCATTCACCGCCATTCACGACCTGATGGACGGCACGGCCTATGAGGACCCGCAGCGCGCCCGCGACCAGATCGCCGACGGAGACCTGGCCGCGCTGATCACCATAAGCGGTGCGGACTTCACTGCCAACGCCCTGAGCGGCGACGCCCCCGGCACCGTCGCCATCTTCTACGACAGCGGGCGCAGCGTTGGCCCCAGCATCGTGCGCAGCATCGTCAGCGCCATCACCAACGGCATGAACAGCGTCATCCTGGCCCAGCGCCTCGGCCCGGCGGCCCTGGCGGAGATCGGGGCGGCGGCGGGCGCAGACGAAGCAGCCATCGCTGGAGCCTCCGCTGGACTGAGCGCCGAAGCCATGTCCATCGCCGAAGCTGCCCCGATCCGGCTGGAGAAGGTTAACCTGCAGGGCGAGACGCGCTCCTTCGACGCCATGCAGTACTTCGCCCCCTCGATGGCCATCCTGTTCATGACGTTCGCCGTGAGCGCGGGCGCGACGACCCTCCGCCTCGAAAGGGAGCGCTGGACATTGCAGCGCATCCTGACCACGCCGACGCCACGTTGGGCCTTCATGGGCGGCAAGCTGCTGGGCATGTACGGCACCGGCCTGGCCCAGATGGTCCTGCTGATTGCCGCGACCACGCTCGTCGCCCGGCTGATGGGCCGCCAGAACAGCGTTTGGGGCACCAACATGCCGGCCATCGCGCTGCTGGTGTTGGCTGTCGTCTTTGCCGCGACAAGCATGGGCCTGCTCATTGCCGCGTTCTCGCGCACTGCCGAGCAAGCCTCGACGTATAGCTCCATCGTCATCCTGGTGCTGGGGATGCTCGGCGGCACGTTCATTCCCATTGAGAACCTGCCGGACGCGCTGAGCTGGCTGCCCAAGCTCACGCTCAACTACTGGGGCATTGGTGGCTTCTACGACGTGGCAACAGACGAAGCGTCGCTATCCGGCATCAGCACGAACCTGCTGGCGCTGGCAGTGATCGGCGTCGTGTTGTTCGCGGCCAGTTTGTGGCGCTTCAACCGCCGCCAGGAAATGTGAGGGAGCCTCTATGCGCGCCATTCTGACTGTTGCCAGCAATGACCTGCTGCGCGTGTTCAAGCAGCGCGAGACGTTTCTCTTCGGCCTGCTCATGCCGGGGATCATGATGCTGCTGCTGGGCGTGGCGATGGGTGGGGGCGAGGACACAGCGACGATCACCATAGACGTGCTGGACGAAGACGGCAGCGCGCTGTCGGCGGCGCTGGTCGCTGCCCTGCGCGCCGAGCTGGAACTGGACGACTCGTTCCGTCTGTGCGTTCTGGGCGCGGACGATGGCGACGGCTGCGCGGTCAGCGCCGCGCCGGATCGCCTGGGCCAGGTGGCCGACGAGCGATTGGAAGACACCGACAGCTTCGGGACGATCCGTATCCCGGCGGGCTTCGGCGACGCGCTGCGCGCCGGGGAAGAGGCGACCGTCGCCTACAAGAGCAGCGCCGACCTGACCGCGCCAGTGCTGGCCGAGCAGAAGATTGACGCGGCGGTCAGCCGCCTGAGCGGGGCGGTCGCCATCGCCAACCTGACCGTCAGCGCCGCCGAGCGCGCCTTTGGCCCGCTGGACGACGCCGGGCTGGATCGCGCCGAGGCGTTTGAGACGGTGCGCGCCCGCGTGGACGCTGCCTGGGACGAGCGCCCGGTGCGCATCAGCGCCGAGGGGACCACGAGCCAGGTATCGCGCTTCGGCTTCAACCAGAGCGGGCCGGGCATCGCCACCATG
>JAGPFT010000389.1 GCA_018056405.1 Anaerolineae bacterium | reverse complement strand
CGGGCCAGCAGCGGGTCGTTGCGCCAGCCGGTCGGCTCTGGCACCAGGCCGGGCGTGTGCCATAGCTCGTTGAAGAGCGTGCTGTTGCGCCAGGCTTCGGCCAGGGCGCGCACCTGGCGGGGGCGCGTCTCTTCCAGCCAGCGCCGCGCCTGGGCGGGAACGGGCTTGAGCAGGCCCTTGTCATCCGCCGCCGCGCCCATGCTGAGAGCCAGGCCCACCAGCAACGCGACAGAAGCCGGGCTGTGCGCGCCCAGCCAGTAGGGGGCCAGCGCCTCGCCCAACATCGCGAGCAGCGCGTCCGCGCCGGCGGGCACGCGGGCGATCTGCAGATAGGCCAGCAGCGTCGTCAGGTCGTCCACGAAGGTCGTCGTCGCCGGGATCACCTGCTCTGGCTCGGTTCCCGCATCGGGCGGCCAGTCGGAGTCCGGCTCGGCGCTGAGGTCGAAGCCCGTTTCGTGCGCGGGCAGCACGTCGGCCAGGTCGGGCGGGACGAAGACGAAATACTGCACGCCGGCGCGCCCCTGGTCAAATGCGACCGCGATCAGCCCCCGGTAGAACAGCGTCTCGGCAATGCCGGTCGGGGTCAGGTGCGGCTTTTCGCGCTCGCGCCCGCCGGGGCCAAGCTCCTTGAGTTCGCGGATGTCGCCGAACAGCCGCGTGAACTGGACGGCGGGCATTTTGTGCTCGCGCGCGCCGAGCAGCGTTTGCAGCGCGCCGCGCTCAGCGTCGCTCAGGCGGCTCCATTCGGCGGCGGCGCGCTGCGGAGTGAGCATGGCCTCGGCGAGCGTTTGGGCGGCCTGGCGCTTGTCCAGCGCCTCCAGGTCTACATCCCAGCGGTGGGCGATGATCGCCAGCAGATCAGGGTCATAATCGAGGAGGGTCGGCAGCAGGGTTTGCATGGGTCATTCCACGTGGAACCAACACAACTATCTAGAGAGTTAGCTTAAATGATGGCTGCTGTTACGTGCAAATTCTGGGAGAGGCTCCCCGGAAGCGGCGTCTGCTTGGCCCCAGAGCGTGTTTGGCAAGCCGTTTTTGTTCCCCTCATCCCCCGGCCCCTTCTCCCTCCTGGGGGAGAAGGGGAGCAAGGCACAGGGTTTCCCCTCGCCCCGTTGAGGGAGAGGGGCGCAGGGGTGAGGGGATTTCCATACACGCTCGGCCTCGCTGCGCGCAGGCTCAACAACAGACTTCCGAAGTTTCCGAAAACTTCGGAAGTCTGAACGCAAACCAGGCACAGCAGAGCGGCGCAGGCGGCCCGATCACTCGCCCAGCGAGATACACCCCGATACCCACAGCGGCGGCCATTCAGAGTGCGGCATCCCGTAGTAGTCCTCGATGATGCGGCGCACGATGGGCGCGGCAACCTCGGACCCTTCGCACGAGTTTTCCACCGTCACCACGACGGCGATCTGCGGATCGTCCTGGGGAGCAAACGCCACAAACCAGGCTTGCGGCTTGGTGCCCGCGCCGCCAGTCTGCGCGGTGCCCGTCTTGCCGCAGACCACCACGTCGCTGCCCTGGAAGCGGTACCATTCTTCGAAGATGAAGCGCGCCGTGCCAGTCGGGGCGAGCGTCACGCCGCACATGGCCTGCTGGATCATCTCGAACACCTCTGGGTCAAAGTCAAGCTGCGATGTGGCTTCCGGCTCGGCGACATAGACAGGGTCTTCGCCCACGATCTGCACCTTGCTGACGAAGAGCGGCTTGTAGAGCGTCCCGCCATTGGCGACAGCGGCGATCATGCGCGCCATTTGCATCGGCGTGATCTGGATCGGCCCCTGGCCGATGACCAGGTTGAGCATGTCGGAGATATTCCACTGGCGCGCTTCCAGGCGGAAGATCAGGTCACGGTTGGGGATTTGCCCCACTTCTTCGGGCAGCACATCCTGGCCGGTCGGCACGCCCAGCCCCATCTTGTAGGCGTAATTGGTGAGCGATTCCGGATCGTAATTCTGCAGGTTGACGCCAAGCTGCCAATAGTACACGTTGCACGAATTGGTCAGCGCTGACGCAAAGTCCATATAGCCGTGACCCGGCGCGTACCAGTCGGTGCGGAAGGGCAGGCCATCGCCGTACTCCTGCCCGTACCAGATGCCCGTGCAGGTGATGGCGGTCTGTGGGGTATAAACGCCGCTGTCCAGCCCCGCCGCCGTCGAGACGATCTTGAACACCGACCCCGCCGCGAACTTGCCGAGCAGCACGCGATCCAGCAAGGGCGTGCGCCAGCTTATCTCCAGGTCGCTGATCCGCTGCACGCGGTCTTGCAGCAGCGAGTCCGGGTTGAACAGGTTGGGATCGAACCAGGGATAGCTCACCGCGGCCAGCACCTCGCCGGTCTTGATATTGAGCACGATAGCAGCGCCGCCAGGCGAGGTAGTGGCCCAGGTAGCCGCCGAATAGTTGTAGGCTTCGACGAACGCATTCTGGACGGCGGCTTGCAGGTCGCGGTCAATCGTCAGGTAGACGCTCTGGCCCGGCTCGGCGGGCGCTTCGGCAATCGCGCGCAGCGTCACGCCCTCCGGCGAGCGAATGACCAGTTGGCCGCCGGGCTTGCCCGCCAGGTAGCTCTCAAACGCCTTCTCGATGCCCGTCTGGCCAATCAGGGCGTCGGCGGGGTAGCCTTTACGCTCGTATTCGGCGACCTGCTCTGGCTGAATCTGCCCCACGTAGCCGACCAGGTGGGAGGCCAGCTCGCCGAAGTAGCGGCGCGTGCTGCGGATGGTGGTGTCGTACTGGTCGTCGCCCACGTCGCAGTACTCGCGCAGGTTGGCTTCTTCCGCCTGGTAGGTCTCCGGGTCTATCTCGCCGACCAGGAAGCGCGTCTCCGGCAAGAACTGGGCGAATGTCCGCTCCAACGACTGGACTTCGCGGCGGAAGATGCGCGAGAGCAGGGCGATGCACTCGTCCACGTTGGCGATGTCCTGCTGCACCAGATAGATGCCAATGGCTCGCCCGTTCTGATCCACAAGCACCTTGCCATTGCGGTCGTAGATGTTGCCGCGACCGGGCAGCGTTTGCACTCGTTCCAGGCGCGCGCCCTCGGCCAGCCCGTCTATGATGTCCATGCGCGACCAGGCGACGCGCCAGCCCTCCGGCGTCTCAATCAGGCGCATGGTGCGGCCCAGGTCTTCGATGACGCCGAATAGCTCGGTGTGGAAACGCACGTCGTACTGGATGACGGCGGTCGTGCCCTGGCGCAGCGAGCTAGTAACCGCCGTCTCCAGCGAGGTCTGCGTGAACTGGACGGCGGCGGTCTGGTAGTCATTGCTGAAGGCTTCCTCGGTGTAAACTTCGCGGCTGTTGGGGCTGATCAGCCCGTACATGGTCTGGTAATCGCCCTCGCCCCATGCCTTGAGGAACGTCTGGGCAACCTGGTCGGCCTGTTCCAGCGAAAGTTGAGGGGTGGGGTTGGGGTTGGCGGCTCCGCCCAGCGAGCCACTGTCCAGGCTGTCGCAGGCGCTCAGGATCAACACGGTGATCAGTAACAGGAAGGCCAACCACGCGGGCTTGTGTCGTCGCATACCAGTTCCTCGCCAAAACAATAAGAGAGGCAAAGGTCGCAGGATGTCTCCTGGACTTCACCCCCCAAAAGCATGTGCTCGCGGCGTTTCGTCGCCCGCCGCTGCATTATAGCGCGCCCGCCACCATGCGGCGAACTTGCTCCGAGGCCGGGTGCATTCGGATTTGGGGGCAGGTGCAGAGATCGGTTGCAGACCTCACCCCCCGGCCCCCTCTCCATATATGGAGAGGGGGAGTAAGTATCTGGCTCAGTCCCCTCTCCGCGTGTGGAGAGG
>JAGPFT010000388.1 GCA_018056405.1 Anaerolineae bacterium | reverse complement strand
ACCCGGCCAAGAAGACGATTGTCCTGCGGCGGCTGGAAGTCTTCGACCTGGCCCCGTCGTTGGGCGATGGTCAGCGCGTCGAGGCCGAAGGGACGGAGATCGTGCGCGCGGTCGGCACATGGGCGGTAAAACCCAGCAAGCCAGACCCCAAGTACAGCGCCGACTATTACCTGGAGAGCGTGGGCACCGCCGGGCACTTCTACATCCCCACCCAGGGCATCGGCTATGTGACCGTCTACCGCAGCATCGGCGCTTTCGGCGATGCCAACATCTACATTGACGGCGTGCTGTGGGGCACCATGCCCAATAGCTCCAGCAAGACAGCCCAGCAGGTGCCCTTCTCCATCGGCCCCATCCCCAACCCGTTGGGACGGCACGTGATCGAGTTGCGCCCGGCCTCCGCCAAGAAGTTCTCGATTGACTGGGTTGAAGGCCAGGGCCTGCCCGTGCTCGGCCCCGGTTACTACGAGAACAAGGATGTCGTCTTCACTGGCGGCGTTGACCCGGACACGGGCGAGACTTACACCAGCGCGTACACCGGCGCGTGGAGCCAGATCGCCAGCAGCGGCGCTTCGGGCGGGTCGGTGCACGAGGCTACCAAGCGCGGCGACCGTCTGACGGCGGTCTTCCAGGGCAATGCGGTCACTATCTACCGCCAGCTTTGGACTTACGGGCGCTACATGACCGTCTACATTGACGGCGTGCCCTACCCGCTGAACAATAAGGCAAAGGCCACTGCCAATCAGATCGCCCATACCATCCTGCTGCCCAACGCCGGCCCGCACTCACTGGAACTGGTGCTAGATAGCGGTAAGGCGCGCTTCGACGCCATCGAGTTCCGTCACATCGTCCCCGCCACCTATGGCGCGTACCAGCACGACAGCCTGCATGTGGCCGTCAACGACGGCATGACCTGGGCCGTGACGCCCAGCGAGGCGCACTCTGGCGGCTCGTATGTGTGGACGGCTGAGAAATACGCCAGCGCCTTCCTGCTGTTCAACGGCACGCAGGCCACGCTCTACATGCACACCGGGCCGGAGTGGGGTATCGCCAGCGTTTATGTGGATGGGCGGCTGCACGGCGAAGTGGATCAGTACGCGCTCAGCCCTGGCGAGTTGTTCTTCGCCTATGACGTGAGCGGTCTGGTGCAGGGGGGCCATGTGGTGGAAGTCCGCTATGAGGGCAAGAAGGCCCCCAAAGCCAAAAAGCGCCAGATCAACCTGGACGCCTTCACCGTTGACGGGCATCCCGTGCCCAAGCCAGGCGATGTCCCGCTGCCCGAAGAGCCACCGGATACCGGCGAGGAAGACCCCGGCGAGCCGGAAGTTGGCTGCTATGAGGATACCAGCGAGAAGTGGGAGTACATCGCCCTGACCGAAACTGGCTGGGTCACCCTGTTCTCGACCGGCGCGTCGGGTGGCAGCGTGCAGCGCGGCCTGGGCCAGCCGGAAGAAGCCCACACCATCTATGCGGAGTTCACCTTCAACGCCGAAGGCTTTGCCCTGCTCTACCACAAGGGGCAGTACGGCGGTCTGGCGGATGTCTACGTGGACGGTGTGTTCCGCGACCAACTGGATATGTACGCCGCCAGCGACCTGTGGCTGGAGAACGCGCTCTACGAAGTGACGGGCCTGACGCCAGGTACGCACACGCTACGCATCGTCTACACAGGCACGCAGAACCCGTTGTCGAGCGGCCCCAATGTCTACATTGACCGCCTCGACCTGCCGGCCTACACACCTTCCTGCAACCCATAGTTTAGGTGGGCGGCGAGGGCTGCGCGCCCACCCCGGCCTTCGCCGCCCGCTTCCCCCATCACCACAGCGCGCCTCCGCCAGACAATCCCCTGTCTGGCGGAGGTGTTTTGCACGGGCGGGTGTTGGTGATTGGTTGTTGGTAGAGCAAAGTCTGTAGGTGGCCTGCTACGAAAGGAAGGGCGAGGATGCTTGCCCCCTCTCCGCCAACGGAGAGGGGGCGGCGAGGCGCGCCAGCGCCGAGCGGGGGTGAGGCTAGGCAGTGCGACTACACTGCCGGACAGGTTTTGCACGCACCCAACTCACGGCGGAAGGTGAAGCCTTCAAAATGGGGCGCAAGGGCATCGCCCGCTACACCGTGCGCACGACCGGGCGCGCCTCACACGCCGGGCAGGCTCCCGAAGCCGGCATCAACGCCGTGATCGAGGCCGCTCACCAGGCGATCACCCTGCGGGGGCATTGATCGCGGACCGATGGAGCGGAACGAGCAGATGGTGCGCGCCTTCGGCCAGGCGCGAGAGATCGCCGCATCCCTCGGGCTGGAACTGCGCGAGGACGGCAGCGGCGGAGCCAGCGACGGCAACTTCACGGCGGCGATGGGCATCCCCACGCTGGACGGTCTGGGCGCAGGAGGGCTAGGCCCACACGCCGCGCACGAGCAGGTACACCTGCGCACGCTGCCCCGTCGCGCCGCACTGCTGGCGAAAATGCTGCGCGACTGGGACATGGCACGGCTGTGAGCGGGGCGAACAGGCTTCGGAAGTCTCCCGCAAACTTCCGAAGCCTTTCTTTACGCCGGCTTGGTCGCCGCCTGAATCATCAGGAACTCGCCCACATTGTCCATCGTCAGCAACCCCACCAGTTTTCCCCCATGCGTGACCGGAGCGGTCTGGCACTGGCAGGTTTGTAACCGCATAAAAGCGGACTCCAGCATGTCATAGGAATCGAAGACTTCAAACTCGCGCTGCATCACATCGCCAACCAGTGTCTCCGGGCCTTGCTGGGTGAGCGCCTTCAACAGGTTGCTGCGCGTCAGCACCCCTACCAACTGCCCGTTGCTGACCACCGGAAAATCCTGCTGCGAGCCAGACAGGATCAGGTCTACGGCGTGGGCCAGTGTGTCCTGGGGAGCCAGCGTGCGAAAATCGGTCAGCATGGCGCGGCTGGCGGGAATCCCGGCCAGGGCCGACTTAATCTGGGTCATGCTGGCTTCCTGCGCGGCTCCGATCCACACAAAGAAGGCGATGAACAGCAGGAACGGGTCGAAGACGAGGCCCAAGAAGCCGAACAGGAGGGCCACGGACTGCCCCAGACTCGCCGCGATCTGCGTGGCGCGCGTGTATTCCATGCGCATGGCCAGCAGCGCACGCACCACGCGCCCACCGTCCATCGGAAAGGCAGGAACGAGGTTGAACACCCCTAGAGAGAGGTTGACGACCATCAGCCGGGCGAGAAACGATCCCCCACCTACCTCCAGTTCAGACAGGGGGACGAGGCTTGAAGTAATCTGCAAGATGAGATAAAGAACAAGGGCGATAACCATGTTCACTGCCGGGCCAGCCAGGGCCACCCACAACTCCTGAGCGGGCTTGTCGGGCATCCGTTCCAGACGAGCCACCCCGCCGATGGGCAGCAGAGTGATGTCGCGCGTCCTGATACCGTAGCGTCGCGCAGTGAGCGCGTGCCCGTATTCGTGGAACACCACGCAGGCAAACAGGGCCAGGATGAAGCCCACGCCCTCCAGCGTAGCCGCCAGGCTCTCGCCCTCCAGCCAATGGGCGAGGAGCACCCAACCGATCAGCACCAGAAAGGTGGCGTGTATGAACACGTCAATGCCGGCGAACCGGCCCAGCTTCCAGGACCCTTTCATTATAAAACCTCCCTGACCGCGATCCTGATTGTGATAGTATTATACCCAGTACATCAGGGCGGAAATAGGTGCGCGGTTTGGCCTGATTGACCCCTATCCCCCCAGCCCCCTTTCCCCGCGAGCGGAGAAAGGGGGAGCAGACTCAAGTCCCTCCCTGCGGGCGGGGAGGGAT